>JBAXDH010000049.1:0-26728 GCA_037141055.1 bacterium
AATGCCAGTCTTATTAGCAATTTCTGCTACAATTTCTGCTTTTGTCATGTTTGATGGGTATTAATAGTTATATAATGTTGTTAATGAATGGCTTTTATCTCCTGAAAACGGGCTGCAAATATATGATTAATTTAACACACAACGAAATATTATCAAATTTAATAGCAGGTATTCCCGCTATCTTTGCAAATCAACCCGCTGCTTCCATGGAATTCCCGACCCGATTGCTTGCATGGTATTCAGTCGCTAAGCGCGACCTTCCGTGGAGGAGAACCAAAGATCCTTATCTTGTCTGGCTTTCGGAGATCATCATGCAGCAAACGCGTGTTGAACAGGGAACGCCGTATTATGACAGGTTTGTGGAAGCCTACCCGGCAGTGCAGCTCCTTGCAGCGGCCGGAGAACAGGAAATACTGAAGCTGTGGCAGGGCCTGGGATATTATTCGCGGGCACGAAATCTGCATGCCACGGCCCGGAAAATCGTAGAGGATTACGATGGTTTGTTCCCGGGCACCTATAACGGTATCCGGAAACTGAAAGGGATCGGCGACTACACGGCTGCCGCGATTGCCTCGATTTGCTTCGGGTTGCCATACCCTGTGGTGGATGGAAATGTTCTGAGGTTTGTCGCCAGGTTGCATGGCATTGAAGAATCCATTGACCATCCCGCTGTAAAGAAAAGAATCCTGGCCATCGTCACCAAAAACATTGAACACGCAAACCCCGGTGATTTCAACCAGGCCATGATGGAATTCGGCGCCCTGGTTTGCGTTCCCGCCAATCCCGGATGTTCTGGCTGCATATTTCAGGGGGATTGTATTGCCTGCCGTAAGAATGTGGCTGATACTATTCCCCGGCGGAATGTAAAACCGGCGATTCGCCATCGTTATTTAAACTACCTGGTACTGACTGTTTCAATCCACGGGGAAGAATTCATTTACATGAATAGAAGAACCGGCAGCGATATCTGGAAAAACCTGTATGATTTCCCTGTTATGGAGTTTGCTGCCAATGATGAGGGAAATCGGTCGCCGGAACAAATCTTCGGATCAATGTTAGCATTCAACTCCCCATCGTTTTTGAAAGTTTCAGGGCAGTACCAGCATTTACTCACCCACCAGAAACTTCACGCCTGGTTTTACAGGTTTCATTCCGATATAATGATTGAATTGCCGTTTTATTTGGTTCCGCTCAATGATATTCACGAGTATCCTGTTCCGAAGCTTATAGATCGTTATTTGTTGGATGAGGATGGCATGCGTGAGGACCCATGAGTAGAAATTATCTCGCAGATTTGCGCAGAAAAAGTCGCAGATTCACGCTGATATGAAGAATCCCCGGATTGTTTATTAAACAGTAGGAGCTGATATTTGTAAAGGTACTTCCCTGTATTATCCCGGTACAAAATATTTTTCTGCGAAAATCAGCGACTTTTTCTGCGAGAATCTGCGAGAAATATTTATAAAATCTGCGAGAAATATTACCTTTGCACCGCAATTTTTTCAACATTCAAATGGACGACGGACCTGCACGAAGCAATCAGATCAATTCACCCCTGTACTGGTAGGGTATCCGCCTGATTTTATCATGGTGATTCGCCCTTCTTTACATTACTAAACAAAAGAAGGAGGCGAAAATGACATCTCAGATTACTTTCTATTTAAGTCAGATACTCGGAATTAAATACATTTCCGAAGATGGAACCGTACTCGGAAAGATAAAGGATTTCCTGATTGACCAGAGTTCCCTGCCGGGGATGGAGGCCGAACCAATACGCCCCCGTGTGGTTGCCGTCAAGGTTAAAAAGGGCAAGGACATCAGGGTTCTGGACTTTTCTTTGTTTGAAATAAAAAAGTTCAAGCGTAAAATCCGCATCACGTGCCATGAAGGCACTGATATTTCACCCGAGTCCTTCTCCAATTGCCTCTGGCTGGCGGAGAACATCCAGGATAAGCAGATTGTCGACATCAACGGCCGGAAACTCGTTCGCGTAAACGACATCCGCCTGGTCATGATTCCTTCCGGAACATATGCCATTGCGGTAGATGTCGGAATCGACGGGTTGCTCCGCAGAATAGGGATCGACCGCCCCATCCAGTCAATGCTTGACCCGTTCAGCATCGATATTCCCGGCAAATTCATTCTGTGGGATGATATTGAAGCAGTGGATTTTACCAACGCCAGCATCAAACTGTCGAAGTCCTCGTCAAAACTGAACACCCTCCATCCTTCCGACCTGGCCGACATTATTGAGGATCTCGACAAAGCTTCGCGCACCTACGTTTTTGCCTCCCTGGACGAGGAGAAGGCTGCCGATGTGCTCGAAGAGCTTGAACCGCATGCCCAGATACAGATTGTGGAGAGCCTTCCCGTTGAAAAGGTTGCCGATGTGCTGGAACTGATGCCGGCCGACGAGGTTGCCGACTTGCTGGACGTACTGGCCGAGGATAAGGCTGAAAAGCTGCTGGAAGAGATGGAGAAGGAATCTTCCGAAGAGGTGCGAGAATTACTGGAATATCACGATAAATATGTGGGATCGCTGATGTCGACCGACTATTTTGCCGTCAACGAAAACCTTACCGTGACGGAAACGCTGGATGAAATCCGGAGACAACAGCCGGAACCGGCTCACATATATTCCATTATTGTTACGGATAAACACGAACGTTTCCTCTCGGCCATATCGTTGGGGGAACTGGTAATTGCCGATCCTTCAAAACAGCTCAAAGATATCATGAAGAAAAATCCTGTGAGTGTGTTCGACGATGACAAAGTGGATTCTCTTGCAGAACTTGTTTCCAAATACAACCTTCTGTCGGTGCCTGTGATCAACAAGGACAGGCAGATGGAGGGTATCGTGGTTGTTGAGGACATTGTGGATGACCTGCTGAGCAGAAGAAAAACAAAGTAAATCCGGAAGGGAAGTTTTATGATTTTTTCAACCAGGCGCAAATCAATCTGGAAAAATATTGCGATCTTTCTTGCCATTCTCGGCCCGGGAATCATCACGGGAAGTGTTGACAATGATGCAGGGGGGATCACCACCTATTCCGTTGCGGGAGCCATTTACGGATACAAGCTTCTGTGGACCCTGATACCTTCATTTATCGTTTTGGTGATCATCCAGGAGATGAATGCCAGGATGGGCATTGTAACCGGCAAAGGACTTGCTGACCTGATCCGTGAGAATGCAGGGGTAAAAGTCACCTTCTTCATATTCATTGGGCTGCTGCTTGCCGACATCGGAAACACGACCACCGAATTTGCCGGGGTGGCCGGCAGCATGGAGGTTTTTGGAGTAAGCAAATACATTTCAGTGCCGATCGTTTCGTTCCTGGTGTGGATCATGGTGGTAAAGGGGAACTATAAATTCGCCGAACGGATATTCCTTATTTTCAGTGTCTCCCTGCTGATGTACGTTGTGTCGGCGCTCATGGGAAAGCCCGACTGGAAGGAAATAGGCCATTCGATCATCCGTCCGCAGATGGACTTCGATCAGAAATCGCTGGCCGTGATCATCGGCATCATCGGCACGACCATTGCGCCCTGGATGCAATTTTACATGCAGTCGTCGGTAATTGAAAAGGGGCTGAAGATCAGGGAATATAAATACACGCTGATCGATATCATCGTTGGCTGCACAGCCACGGTCGTGGTGGCTTTCTTCATCATCGTCGCCTGCGCATCCACCCTGCATGCGAAGGGAATTACGATCAACGAGGCCAAGGATGCCGCCATGGCGCTTGAACCGCTGGCCGGGGCACTCTCCTCACATGTTTTTGCCTTCGGCCTTTTCATTGCATCCATTTTTTCAGCCACCATCCTGCCCCTTGCCACCGCGTTTTATGTGTGTGAAGCTTTCGGGTTCGAGGCGGGAATTGACAAGAAATGGAAAGAAGCTCCTGAATTTTACGTGCTGTATACCGGGATAATGCTGCTTGGGGCGTTCATCATCCTCATTCCAAATGCTCCGCTGATCGCCATCACCCTGTGGACGCAGATCATCAACGGCATTCTCCTGCCGGTCGTGCTTGTCTGCATGATCCTGCTGGTGAACAACCGGAAGATCATGGGGGATTATGTGAACAAGCCCATTACCAATGTGATCGGCTGGGCCACGGTGATCATCCTTGTGAGTTTGTCGCTGATGCTGCTGTTATTGCCGCTTTTCACTTCCCGCTGACCATTTTGATAAGATCATCTCCGACGTCCATTCCCTTCAGCTGCATGTTCTGAACGAACAGCCTGGCTCGTTCCTTCTGCCCCTGGTTGTAATAAAGCAAAACGAGGTTGTGGTTGGCCTGGGGATTCAGCGGATCCAGTTCAATGACTTTTTCAAGGTATACGGCGGCGGTGTCCAGGTGATTCCTGGAAAAGGCAACCTGGGCGATGATAAAATAGGCGTCGGGCAGGGGGTTGGTGGCAACTTCTTTCCTGAGATAGGCAACGGCACTGTCGGCCTGTTTCTTTTCAAACATGACCTTGCCCATATAATAGTTCAGGTTCTTAAGCTTTGGATCCAGGGCAAGCGCCTCCCTGAAAAGCTTTTCACGTTCCGCGGGACTTTCCACCTTGGTTCCGAGGAGGGTTTTCGCATAGGCCGAATGGGGAGAACCCTGCACCGCATGCGTCCAGAAGGTAACCGGGTCGCTGAAGTAACCGGTGCGGATCACGCACTGGATTGCGAAAACAACGATTACCGGGGTAACCAGGGCGATTTTCAGCTTCGGACTGGTGGAGGTGCCGAACGGAAAAGCCTGGCTGAGCATGATCAGGATTCCGATGACCGGCAGGTACAACCGGTGTTCGAAAACCTGGTCGTTGAGCGATTTTGGAACGATCAGCACCGGGACCAGGAAGGCAATGAACCAGAACAGTCCCAGCCAGGTCAGCGGTTTGGTGTAACTTTTCGAATAAATGACCAGGGAAATAAGTCCGGCCAGGGCAACAATTCCCCACACCAGCGTGATGTCATTTGCCTCCGGAAACACGGAGAGGTTCACCGGCAGAAATATTTTACCGACATATTGCAGGATCACTCCCAGCCGGCTGATCCCCGATGCCAGCATTTCGGAAGGTGAAACCCAGTTTTTGGCCAGTGTGGCAGCCGACCTTACACCGATCCAGATAAGAACCGCGACAACCCAGGCGAACGCCGGAAAAATCAATTTCTTCCATCCGGATTTCACGTAAAAAAGTGAAAAGACAACCATGATTACCGGGATGATGACGGCAGTTTCCTTGGTGAACAGGGCTGCAAGGAAAAAGAGCGCATGAAGGAACAATTTCCCTGGACCCGGCTTCCCGAGGTATTTCAGCAGCAGGATGAAGGAGGCCAGGAAAAATATCATGAGCAGCATGTCGTTTCTGCCCGGGATCCAGGCGACTGCCTGCGTAAGCACAGGGTGAACCGCAAAAAGCATGGAAAGCAGGAATGAATCCGCCGGGGGAATTTTCAGACGCTTCAGGAACAGGAACAACAGGATCACCGAAATGATGTGAAACAGCAGGTTTGTAAAATGATACCCCGCCGGTTTGATGCCGAAGAAACGCGATTCAATGATGAAATCGACGAGGAACAGCGGGCGGTAATAGGCATCCTTTGTCGGGTTAAACAAGCCTCTCCGGAAGGAAACCGCGACGTTCCCGGGGTCTGAATTGTACCGCGCATTCTCAACGATGAAGATGGAATCGTCCAGCTTTGTAAAATCGAGGAATAACGACCGGGAATAAACCAGGAAGGTGATGGATGCCAGGATCATGATCGAAACGAACGTGTTGGAAAACCATCCTTCCCAATCGGACAGGCGCAGGCTGGCTGCGTTTTTGGTTTGTTTTTTCTTTGGTTTCACGGGTTAAAAATAGATAAAAAACGGGAAAACACCGGTATACGACCAAATTTTCCGGAATTATGGTTTTCCACTATTGCCGGGTGAAAATTCGTGAGTAACTTTACGGGTTGATGATTGTTGCTGGAATGATTGTTTTGAAAATCAGAATTATAAGCTAAAGAATGAAGAAGATAACCCAATATTTATTTGTTATTGTTATGGCCTTAGGGCAATCACTCTTTCAGGTTGATTTTGCTTATGCCGTTACCGCCAATCCCAGGGCGACTGTTTACACACAGCCAGACGGATCGAAGCTGACGATAAATCTCAGGGGAGATGAATTCATACATTGGGCAGAAACCTCCGATGGCTTCACTATTATAACAACGTCAAAAGGAACTTATGAATACGCAGCTTTTGATAGCCGGGGTTATCTTGTTTTTTCCGGCATGCAGGCCCACAACCCGTCTGAACGCAATCAGCAGGAAATTTCCTTGTTGCGGAATACGAAAAAGGGACTCTTTTTTAGCGGAAGTCAGATAAAAGAAATGAAAGAATTGCTGATCAATGGCGGGGCACCGCACGCCCCGCTGATGGGCGGATTCCCGTCTACCGGGACCAGGAAATTGCTGATGATCCTTGCAAATTTCAATAATACCACCACTACCTACACTCAAACCAATTTTGGTAATTATATGAACCAGGTCAATTACAATGGGACCGGGAGTTTTAAGGATTATTACCTTGAGGTTTCTTACGGCCAGCTTATTGTAAACACGACCGTCACGGTTTGGGTCACGCTTCCCAATACGCATGATTATTACGGACCTGATACCAAATGGGGGGAATTTGCATATGATGCTGTTGTTGCGGCCAACAATCAGGCTGCGGTGAATTTTTCGGAATTTGACAACGACCTTGATGGCATCGTCGATGGTGTTGCAATAATTCACCAGGGGCAGGGCCAGGAAGAAACAGGAAATGTTTTAGATATCTGGTCGCACAGTTGGGATCTTACATCCGCCGGATATACAACGTTACAACGAACATTTGACGGTGTCGAGGTCGATGCTTATACGACCATGCCTGAAAAAAACGCCTCCGGCATGGGTACAATTGGTGTTATGTGCCACGAATTTTGCCATAACCTTGGCTCACCTGACTTTTATGACACCGATTATGGCACAGGCGGGTCCTATGCCGGTACGGGGAACTGGGATTTAATGGCAAGCGGGTCGTGGAATGGTGTATCAGGAACAAAACCGGCACATCCAAATGCCTGGATCAAAGCTTTTTTAAACTGGACGACACCTACGGTGCTCTCATCAGCCCAGGCGACTGTTCTCCGCAATGCCCAGGTATATACGGATGTTGTCCGCTATAATACCACAACTCCGAATGAATATTTCTTATGTGAAAACCGCCAGCAAACAGGGTTTGATGCCGGTATTCCCGGACATGGCCTCATCATCTATCATGCGGATGGGGCCTATATCGCTGCCCATTCTGCATCGAATGATATCAATGCCACTTCACACCAGGGGTTATATCCCGTATCTGCAGGTGCCAGCGGAAATCCGCCGACTACTTATGGTACAATCAATGGAACAAGTTGCCCTTTTCCCGGTTCGGGAAGCAAAACAACTTTTTCGGACGCCACAACCCCCCATTCGCATTCCTGGGCGGGAGCCAATACCAATTTTCCACTGAGTGCTATCACAGAAAATGTTTCCACCAAGGAGATTTCTTTCTGTTTTGTCAGTTGCAGTGCTCCAAATGATCCTGTAAATTTCACTGCTGCACCAGCCAGTACCAGCCAGATCAACTTGTCATGGGGATTGAACGCAGGCAGCAATGCCGTTCTTGTTGCCTACAATTCAACCGCCACATTCGGGACACCGGTCACGGGCACGAACTATTCATCAGGGAATTCAATTTCCGGAGGTGGTACTGTGCTTTACAACGGAACTAACACAACCTTCAATCATGCAGGCCTGAACCCGAACACCACCTACTATTACAAGGCATGGTCCGTGCTGCCGGGAATTACATATTCATCCGGCGTAGTTGCCAATGCAGCCACCTTGTGTTCGGTTTTGAATGTGCTGCCTGTTACTGAAACCTTTACCAGCGGCACCCTCCCCGGCTGCTGGACACAGGCTGACAACCAGGGCAACGGTCAGATCTGGCAGTTTGGCGTCATAACCGGGCAGTCGCCTAACCCGGCACTTACAGGCAATTATGCATATCTAAACAGCGATGCTTATGGCAGCGGGAATTCGCAGAATGCAGACCTGGTAACCACAACGCTTAATCTTTCGGCATATCCCGAAGTTATCCTGCAGTTTAATCATTATTTTGAGGCCTGGTCAGGCTCGTCAGGGAAACTATACTATAGCATCAACAACGGCTCATCCTGGACATTGATCTCAACATTTTCCACCACCTCACCATCAAATCCGGTGTCATTCAGCCAGGCCATCAGTGCCGTGGCAGGACAACCGATGGTGAAGTTCAAATGGAATTACACCGGAACATGGGGCTATTCGTGGAGTATCGATGACGTTCAGGTTACTTGTCCTCCCTTCACTGCCAATTTTATTGCCGGCAGCCTCACGCCGCCAAAAAATGTGACGGTGCAGTTTACCGACCAGAGCACTGGAGGTGCAACATCATGGAACTGGAGTTTTGACAGGCCGTCCGTGACATTCGTGAACGGAACAAGCGCATCGTCGCAGCACCCGCAGGTGCAATTCACCGATGGCGGACCATATACCGTGACGCTGCAGGCCGGCAATCCCTGCTTTTCAGATTCTGAAGTTAAATCAGCCTACATGCGGGCAGGTATTTCCGGTTTGTGGACAGGAAACACTTCAACCGAATGGACCACCCTCACGAACTGGGACAACTGGCTGGCTCCTATTGGCAGCACCGACGTTGTTATTCCCGCTTCGGCACCCAACTGGCCGGTATTCACCGGCGACCTGATCTTCGGGACGCATTGCCACAACCTCACGCTGAGCGGCCCGGCCAGCAGGCTGACGGTGACGGGGAATATTACCATGATACCATAGAAATCTTTCCGATACCCTGGTGGCCCGTTAACACGGTCCGGCAGAGATTGAGCGGCGTAAACAGCCCATAAAAGGACGGTTGCAAAAAAAATCAAAAAAAACTCCCGTTTCATGTATTACCTTTTGCCTCCCAACCCGATTAAGCATGAAAATGAGTACTTTTGTTCACGGAGTTTTTAACTTAAAATTCAATCAACATGGCAACTGGAGTTAACAAGGTCATTCTGATCGGCAACCTGGGACGGGATCCGGAGGTTCAGAATTTCGAAAATGGTGTAAAAAAGGCAACATTCACGCTTGCCACCACCGAAGCTTACAAGGGAAAAGACGGGGAGAAAACCACCCACACCGAATGGCATAACATCGTGATGTGGCGCGGACTGGCAGACGTTACTGAGCGGTTCCTGAAAAAGGGCAGCACAATTTATGTCGAGGGCCGCATCCGCAAACGCGAATATGAAGACAAGGAGGGACAGAAAAAGTTCATCTATGAAATTCTTGGTGATTCCATGCAAATGCTCGGCGGAGGTCCGCGCAGGGAAGATGGCAACGGGGCCTCACAGCCAACCGAGCTGCCAAAGGATGATATGACGGTGGTGAATGGACCGGAAGATGATCTGCCGTTCTAAACAAATTGTGAAAAAACGAAACAATGTAGTAGAGACGCATTGCAATGCGTCTCTACTACATTGCTATGCGTCCCTACAACATTGTTTCGCCATTTCGATTCTTCTCCTGTTGGTTTCATCCTGCAGCGACAATTATACCCCGAAACCCAGGGGATATTTCCGGATTGATCTGCCTGAACAGTCGTACAAGGTCCTTGATTCCACAATGCCTTACACTTTCGAATATCCCGTGTATGCCGATATTGTCGCCGACAGCAGCAAAATGGCCGAACCTGACTGGATCAACATCCGGTATAAACCGTTCAATGCAACGCTGCACTTCAGCTACAAGGTCATAAAAGGCAACCTCCCGCAATACCTGAATGATGCCCATATCCTTGTCAACAAGCACATCCCCAAGGCAAATGCCATCAGCCAGAGGGGTTATGCCGATCCTGCCCACCGCGTTTTCGGACTGGTGTATGAAATCAACGGGGCTGATGCCGCATCGCCTTACCAGTTCTACCTGACCGACAGCATCTCAAACTTCGTCAGGGGCGCGCTTTATTTTAATCATGTCCCCAACAATGATTCCCTGGCACCTGTCATCGATTTCTTAAAGAAGGACATGGAGCACATGATCAGCACGTTCCGCTGGAAAAATATTCGCAATCAATAACGGAGGTATTCCTGTCCGGGTTTTTTATTCATCGCGGTTCATCACATTGATCTGCCGCTGGATGCCCTCCTCATGAACGGATTCGAGAAGTTTCAGGATGAATTCCCTGCTCAGTCCCAGTTTAATGCCGGTTTCGATACGATCGCGGGTAATCTGGTTCCATCTTTTTACCTGCAGGATCGTGATCCTGTTCTCCTTTTTATAGGTGCCGATTTCCTCAACCACTTTCATCCGCCGGGCAAGGATGTCAATCAGTTCCTCGTCCAGCTTGTCAATTTCCGACCGCAACTCTTCAAGTTTTTCAGAAAATTCAGGGTTCCCCGATTCACGCCGCAGGATCAGTTTTGAAAGGATCTCTTGTAACCGGGCCGGTGTAACCTGCTGATATTTATCAGTCAGCGCTTTGGAAGGGTTGACATGAGCCTCGATCATCAGCCCGTTCATCTCCAGGTCAAGCGCCTTCTGAATGGTGGCCGGGATAAGGTCCCTGTTCCCGCAAATATGGCTGGGGTCGACGAGGATGGGCAGGTTCGGACAGAGCCGTTTAAGTTCGATCGGGATCTCCCACATGGGGGCATTGCGGTATGGCGACCGGTTGAAAAAGGAGAAGCCGCGGTGAATGGCAATCAGCTTTGTGATTCCCATCTGGTTCAGCCGTTCGATGGCTCCCATCCATGTTTTCAGGTCGGGGTTCAGCGGGTTTTTAATCATCACCGGGATGTCGCGGTTGCCAATGGCCTCTCCGATCTCCTGGATGGAGAAAGGATTAACGACGGTGCGGGCTCCGATCCAGAGAATGTCGATGCCATGGTCCAGGGCTTCCTGGACGTGCCGGGGATTGGCAACTTCAACAGTGACGAGTAAACCGGTTTGTTCCTTTACTTTCTGCAGCCACTTGAGCCCGATCGTTCCAACCCCTTCGAAAGCGCCCGGCCGGGTGCGGGGCTTCCATATCCCGGCCCGGAAAATTTTTACCTGCGGAATTGCCGACAATCCGAATGCGGTTTCCATGATCTGTTCCTCGGTTTCAGCACTGCATGGCCCGGCAATCACCAGGGGCGGTGCCGCAAACGGAAGCCAGTCTTCGGGAGGAGTGATGTTAAGTGTTGATATCATGGAGAGCAAAGATACGGATTCATTTGTGGTAAATAATTCCCGCCATTTCAGTAATTTTGCACGCTCAATAAAAAAATCAATGGAACATACACGAAGGAACAGGATTGTCGATCTGCTGAAATCGCAGGAATACGGAAGAGAAGTACTGGTAAAAGGCTGGGTTCGCACTAAAAGAGGTAATAAAAACATCAATTTCATAGCGATCAATGATGGCTCCGTCATTCACCAGATCCAGGTTGTTGCAGAGGTGGCAAATTTCCCGGAAGAGGTGTTAAAACTGGTCACAACCGGCAGTTGTATTGCCGTAAAGGGAATCCTTGTCGAATCGATGGGACAGGGGCAGAGTGTCGAAATTCAGGCAAGCCACATTGAAGTTTACGGTACTGCAGATCCCGAGACCTATCCTTTGCAAAAAAAGGGGCACGGCCTTGAGTTCCTTCGCGAGATTGCCCATCTGCGGCCGCGAACAAACACGTTTGGCGCCGTACTGCGAATCCGGCATGCCATGGCTTTTGCCATTCATAAATATTTCAACGACCACGGATTTTTTTACCTCCATGCCCCGATCATCACCGGTTCGGATGCAGAAGGTGCCGGGGCGATGTTTCGCGTTACAACCCTGGATGATAAAAATCCACCATTGTTGCCTGGCGGACATGTGGATTATGCACAGGATTTCTTTGGCAAAGAGACGAAACTCACGGTAAGCGGACAACTTGAAGCTGAGCTTGGCGCCATGGCGTTGTCGCTGGTATACACATTCGGGCCGACTTTCAGGGCTGAAAACTCAAATACACCACGCCACCTGGCCGAATTCTGGATGATTGAACCCGAGATGGCCTTTTACGATATCCATGATGACATGGACCTGGCGGAAGATTTTTTGAAGTATCTCATGCAGTACGCCCTGGATCACTGCATGGACGACCTTGAGTTTCTGAATGAAATGTATGATAAAGGGCTGATTGACCGGTTGAAACAAGTAATCGGTGGCGATTTCGAACGGCTCACCTATACCGAGGCGATTACCATTCTCAAAGCTTCCGGGCAAACCTGGGAATTTCCCGTTGACTGGGGCACCGACCTCCAGGCCGAACATGAACGGTATCTTGTCGAGAAACATTTCGGGAAACCTGTTATTCTTACCGGCTACCCGAAGGAGATCAAAGCGTTTTATATGAAGATGAACGAGGATGGCAAAACTGTCCGCGCCATGGATGTATTGTTCCCCAAAATCGGCGAGATCATCGGCGGCAGCCAGCGTGAAGAGAATCTTGACGCCCTGCTGGCACGCATTCACGAGATGAATATCCCGGAAAAGGATGTGTGGTGGTACCTTGATACCCGCAAATTCGGAACAGCCCCTCATGCCGGTTTCGGTCTTGGGTTTGAGCGTTTGATCCTGTTTGTCACCGGGATGTCGAATATCCGCGATGTGATTCCTTTCCCGAGGACACCAAAGAATGCTGAGTTTTAGACTGGAAGCTGACTGTCCGCCCGTCCGCTATTCAAATAAATGTCCCCATTTTTTTTCTGAATTGGGCCGGCTCGGGAATTTTTCGTAATTTAGCACTAAGAAAAGATGCATGGACAAGTGTTGGGTGCTAAAACCACAGGGAGATCCCGAACTGATTAAGAACATATCAAACGCGCTGGGCATCGACCATGCGCTGTCAAATCTTTTGGTGCAGCGCGGAATTACCACATTCGAAGAAGCAAAGACTTTTTTCAGGCCCACGCTGAATGACCTTTTCGATCCGTTCCTGATGCAGGACATGGACAAGGCCGTTGCCCGCATTGAAAGGGCTGTTAAAAATAAGGAAAAGATACTGGTTTACGGTGATTACGATGTCGACGGCACATCTGCAGTTGCATTGGTATACACGTTCCTGAGGAGTTTTCATGAGGAAATCGACTTTTATATTCCCGACCGCTACAGCGAAGGGTATGGCATTTCAGTAAAGGGAATTGACTTTGCAGCTGAAACCGGCGTTCAACTCATCATCGCACTTGATTGCGGGATAAAAGCGGTTGAAAAGGTAGCCTATGCCTCGTCCAGGGGAGTCGATTTCATCATTTGTGACCATCACAGGCCGGGTGCAGAGATTCCGGCAGCAGAGGCAGTTCTTGATCCAAAACGGAACGATTGTCCTTACCCGTACAAGGAACTGTCGGGATGCGGCATCGGATTCAAGCTGATTCAGGCCTATTCGAAGGTCAACAATATCCCGTTTGAAAACCTGGTTCAATACCTCGACCTGGTTGCTATCAGCATAGCTTCCGACATTGTCGACATCACAGGGGAGAACAGAATCCTGGCCTATTTCGGGCTCAAACTGATCAATACTCATCCACGCCCGGGTCTGGAGGCACTCCTCCGTTATTCGGCGATGATGAAGAAGGATGATGGCAACGGAGGGTGCGTGTTCACACGTGAACTCACCATCACCGACCTGGTTTTCATGATTGGCCCGCGGATTAATGCCGCCGGAAGAATTGAAAGCGGAAAAAATTCGGTACGGCTTCTCATAACCCAGGATCTTGACGATGCCAAGCGCGTTGCAGAACAGATCAATGCACACAATACCGAACGGAAAACGCTCGATTCGTTTGCCACGCAGCAGGCCATCGGTATGATCGCGGCGGACAAAGAGCTCCTGGCAGCAAGGTCGACGGTTATTTACGACCCCGACTGGCATAAGGGTGTGATCGGCATCGTGGCATCGCGGCTTACAGAAACCTATTACCGGCCTACAATCGTTCTTACACTTTCCAACAATCTGATTACGGGCTCCGCGCGCAGTGTCAGGGATTTTGACATATACGAGGCGGTTGATGCCTGCAGCGACCTGCTCGAGCATTTCGGCGGGCATAAATTTGCAGCAGGCCTTTCGCTGAAGCCCGAGAATCTTGAGGCGTTCAGGCAACGGTTTGAGTCGGTGGTGAGTGAACGGCTGCAGGGTATTGAACTTGTTCCAATAATGGATGCCGATGCCTTGCTTCCGCTGAATAACATTAATTCCAGGTTCTTCAGCGTCTTGAAACAATTTGCCCCGTTCGGGCCGGGAAACATGGCGCCGCTTTTTATCACAAAGGGTGTAATGGATGCCGGCGGGTCAAGAATAGTTGGGAAGAACCACCTGAAACTTTCTGTCGTTCACCCCGACATATCGGGCGGCCCGTTTTCTGCCATCGCGTTTCAACAGGGAGAGCGGTTCGGTTTGATCGAAAAACAGATACCGTTTAATATCTGTTATCACATCGAAGAAAATGAATGGAACGGAAGCGTGAATATACAGCTGAATATCAAAGACATTAAATTCGCCGATTAGCAGGACTCTTTTCCGAAGCACACATCCATGCGGCGTGCTTTTTCAATCAGCGGATGATCTTCAGGCACCAGCCTTAATTTGCCGCCAACTTCTGCAAGTGGAACAGAGGTAACGGAATTACCCTTGAGGGACACCATTTCTCCGAATTTTTTCCGGGCAATAAGTTCCACCGCATAGGCTCCGTAGCGCGTTGCCAGCACACGGTCCATGGGTGAAGGGCTGCCCCCGCGCTGGATGTACCCGAGGATCGTTTCCCTCGTTTCAAGTCCTGTAAGCTCCTTGATGCTGTTGGCGACATAACGGGCTGCCGACTCTCCCTTGGGTGTCGGGATGCCTTCAGCCACCACAACAATGGAATATGGCTTCTTGTTCACGGCTCTTCTTTTCAGGCATCTGGCCACCATGTTTATGTCAAACTCAAGTTCGGGCAGCAGGATAACATCTCCGCCGCTGGCCATTCCTGAATAGAGGGCCAGCCATCCCGCGTGATGTCCCATTACTTCAATCACCATGATCCGTTTATGGCTGTTTGCGGTCGTATGCAAACGATCGATGGCTTCAGTGGCAATCCATAACGCCGAATCAAAACCGAATGTCACATCGGTTCCCCAAACGTCATTGTCAATGGTTTTGGGAATCCCGATCACGTTCAGTCCTACTTCTGACAGCTGGGCAGCAGTGCGCTGTGTTCCATTGCCTCCAATGCATACCAGGGCATCCAGGCCAAGTTCCTGGTAATGTTTTTTAATAAGCTTCGGCTTGTCAATGGCATTGAAGGTGCTGCTCTTTTTGAAAGGGTTTTCCCTGGAAGTTCCGAGAATGGTACCCCCGAGGGTCAGTATCCCGGAGAGGACGCTTTCATCAAGCTGCACATATTCCTCGTTTATAAGTCCAAGGAAACCGGAAGATATGCCGATCACCTCCATGCCATATTCAAGGATGGCAGTTTTGCCTACACCCCTGATGGCTGCGTTGATGCCCGGGCAATCGCCGCCTGCCGTTAAAATGCCAATTCTCATAGGAATGGAATTATTTCAGATCAAATGAACCGGTCCCTATTTCTTTGTCGTCGGCAAATACTGTGACCATGTATTTCCCTTTCATTGCAGGCTGGTCTGTGTCCTTCTTGGTCCAGTTTAGGCAAACATTGATAGATTTACCCTTATAGTCGATGTCTTCACGAAGCGAATATGGCAGGGTTTGCCCGTTGAACACAAAGGTGTCATATTTGCTTTTGATTACCACGACATTGTCCGGACGTACGAGCCGGATGTAAATGATCCTTTTCCCGGATGTCACCAGCGGATTTTCTCCAATGGTGAAACAGATCCTGATCCTGTCCGTCCTGGAAGCTTTATCGGTTAACTGTTCTTTTGTTCCGCCGGTTTTCAACCTGAAAGGGGTGGCCGTTACGTCGTATGCTTTTATGTAAGCAGCCTGCGTCATTTTTTCCTTGAGTTCCTCCTTATCCTTCATGAGTGTCTGATTCCTGTTCTGCTCAGTTTTCACCACTTCCCGGATACGGTCGTTTTCGGCAGTGAGTTCACGGTTTACCGTGTAAAGTGAATCCATCTGGTGAACGTAGCCCTGGGCCACCTTCTGCAACCGTTCGAATTTTTTGTGGATGGTGTTATAATCCCATTGGGTGGCCAGCAGTTTTTTGATCTCCAGGGCATTGATCTGAATCAGGCTGTCTTTGCTTTTCAACGAATCGGAAAGCGCCCCGTAGGAAACTTTAAGGTTGTTATGGGCAGTCATCAGCGAATCGAGGTTGTGCTGGAGCGCGATTTTTTCAACCTCTTTTTCTTTGACCAGTTTCATCAGCTGCGATCTCTGGATAAAAAGCCAGAAAAGGAGCACCAGGAAAAGAAGTGCTGCAATGGAAAGATATATCTTGTATTTTCGTGTTGAGGAGTTTTGTTCTTCCATGTGATGCTGAGTTTTCAGGAATAATGGCACAAATATAAAACAAAAACAGGATTTCGCAGTGGCTAAATCCTGTTTAAGTTCAAAAGGCTGCTTTCAGGTCTTTCTGCCTTTCCGCAATTAAAATTTAGTGTCCGGCAGGCCCGATCTGTTTAAGTACCTCACCATGCTGTTTAACAATTTCTTTCAGCCACCATTGCGGGTAGCCGGGTTGTGATGGCATGACAGGCACATTGTATTGATTTGTTTCAAATTTTCCGTCTTTCTCCTTCTTGATGTTTCCGTCGATATATTTCACCAGCAGGTACTGGTACATCTCCTGCCAGCGTTTTACGGTTGCCTGTCCTGTTTTAACCGAATAATCTGTGATAAACCGGATTCCGGCGGCCTTGTCTTTTTTAAACAGGTCGGCTGCTTTTTTATCGATACCTGCGGTTTCGGCAATGTACTTCTGCTCAAGTTCCTGCTGCACCGGCTGAATATCCTTGATCATGTAATTGTATTTTGTATAGGCCCAGTTTGAAACCATGCTGAAAGTCCAGAAGGCGGAAGTGGGTGAAAAGTGAAGCATATCTCCGTTTCCCACCTTGTATGCATCCGGAACCCTGGTCATTCCGCAGTACATGGGGGAATAAACCATCGTGTACGTATCATCAACGCCGAACCAGAAAATTCCGCCAACGGGGTCGGGAAGCCAGTTCCGTGATTGTGCCACAAAAACAAAACCTGTCTGCTGGGTGGAAGTTGCCCGTTCCTGAACATAGGCAATACTGTCGACCTTGAGTGTCATCGGCCGCCAGCGGTAAGGGCATTCAAACGGGCCGGCACCGATATCCTTGGTCATATCCATTTTGGTTCCTTCATAGTGGTCGCGCATGAGGTTCATGACATCATGAACGCTGATTTTTTTGTCAGGTTTCACCCACAGGGGCATCCGGTTGGTGGTATATCCCCAGTTGCCCTTGACAAGATGGCCCATGGCATAATCCTGGTATTGTCCCATACCGGAATTTACCCGGTTGAACATAGACCACACGCGGGCCTCGCAGGCACGTGCACCGCTAAAAGACACGGGAGCGTAAGTGTCAGAAAAGCTGAATTCGGCATCCTTGCCGTCAAACCAGCCTTTTGATCGGGCAAAAGTGATCACATCCTTCGCATAGATGCAGTTTTCAGGGTCGTTCAGCGGGAACGTGGTGATCCTGGCCTGGTTGGCATGGCCGCAAACATAACCGTCGGGAACGCGAAGTGCAACCCATACCGCACCCAGCTGGCCTTCGCCTTTGCCGATCATTTCGAGGATCCACGCTTCGTTTGGATCGGATATGGAGAAGGATTCGCCCTCACTGGCATACCCGTATTTTTCTGTGAGTTCGCCGAATGATTTTATGGCTTCCCGTGCATTTTTTGCCCGCTGAAGGGTAATATAGATCAGGGATCCGTAATCAATGATAGCGCCTTTCTGGGTAAATAATTCCTCGCGGCCGCCGTAAGTGGTTTCTCCGATTGCCAGCTGGTGTTCGTTCATGTTGCCCACTACATTGAAGGTGTGTTTTACCTGCGGGATTTTTCCAAGTGGTTTGCCGGTATCCCATTCCGTGACATCAAGCATGGAGCCGGCAGCCCAGTCGCGGGCAGGCCAGTGGTACAATTCGCCGTACAGGGTGTGGGAATCGGCCGAATAAGTAATCATAACCGAGCCGTCTGTGGTGGCCCCCTTTGTGAAAATGAAGTTGGTGCAGGCCATCGAGTGATAGCTGAAGCCGGCCAGCAACAGCACAAGGCAGAATAAGGATTTCCTCATAAATAGTTGAATTAATGATTATTGATAGATTGAAGTTAGCTGCGGTGCTACTTTTTTGTCAAAATTACAAAAAATATCATGACGAGTTCATAACCCGGCAATTTCTTGAGAATGGTTATGAAATACTGTCCGGTTGGACATTGCGGAAAATCTGTAAATTTGCATACCTTTCGCCAGATGAATATGAAAAAACCGATCTTGCTTCTCATGGTTTATGCGTGCATCGCCGCAGGATTTTCTCAGAATCCGGATCAAAAGAAGGACCCATCCGTAAACCGGAACATGGGTCTGGAGATTTCAGCCGGTTACTCGATGCCGCTTGGAACGTATGCATCATCCGACAGGAACGATAAAAAATCAGGGTATGCCACGGGCGGGTGGCTGATCCAGGCAACATTCGACTGGATGGGAAAGAAAGATTTTGGGATGGCAGTCCAGTATTCGTACCAGAAAAATACGGCTAAAAATATGAGCAACCTCGTTTATCCCAACGGGATACCCGATTCGGTCGGATCCGGGGCCTGGTCAAATCATTACCTGCTCCTTGGCCCGGCGTTCATGAAAAAGATCAAAAGACTACGGATAAACGCGGGAATAATGGGAGGGGTCATGGTATCCTCCAGTTCAAATTTCACCACCCGGAATCCGACCGATACCACCGGCATGAAAACCAACACCAACGTGGGAACGGGTTTTGCCTATGAAATTTCAGTTGGCATCGGATATGCCGTTTCTTCGCACATAACCTTTTCGTTTACCCTGAACCTTCTTGGCGGCTGGCCCGGGATAACCAGGCAATACCAGTCTCAACTCATCGGGTATGTAACATATAAGGATCCTGTAACCGGGATTGAATACCTGAAGCCGGTCTATTCTGCGCCGGTGGAATACGAAATAAAAAAAGTTGTCACAACATTAAATCCTTCCATCGGTTTGGTTTACAGGTTTTAAATAATTAACCGCCTCAAAATGCTCCGAAAAACGCTGCTTCTTTTCGCCTCCTTATTTGTCGGATCTTTCTGTTTGCTTGCCCAGGTGAACATCCAGGACTCCGCCATCTCCACATCGCTGATTTATGCCACCTATGCATACCAGTTCCCGGGGGGTGATCTGGCGAAACAATTTGGCAGCAACTCGAGCATCGGTGGTGGATTTCTTTTCAAAACAAAGCATAACT
Source organism: bacterium (assembly GCA_037141055.1). Classification (GTDB taxonomy): domain Bacteria; phylum Bacteroidota; class Bacteroidia; order Bacteroidales; family FEN-979; genus CAIVAT01. The sequence goes on from JBAXDH010000049.1 coordinate 19,548, forward strand.
GGTTGTTTGGCGTCGAAGGAAACTACATGTTCGGACAATCGGTGATAAACAGCGATTCCCTGCTTAAAGGGATATCAACCCGCGATGGTTTTATCATCGATGCAAACGGATATTATGCTGACATTGTTTACTATGAACGCGGGTACAATTTTTTTGCAAAATTCGGGAAGATGTTCCCTGTTCTTTCGCCCAATCCCAACTGCGGAATTACATTACTGGGAGGAGTGGGCTACCTGGAGGATAAAATCAGGATTCATAATCCCGGCAATACGGCACCCCAGCTCCTTGGAGATTATAAAAAGGGTTACGACCGGCTGAACGGCGGCGTGGCTGTTACCGGATCGCTGGGATATACCTATCTCAGCAATACCCGGCTGTTGAATTTTTCGGTAACCGCAGAGATTATACAGGCCTGGACAAAACCTTACCGCGAACGGGATTTTGATACTGGTTTGCAGGATACAAGGAAGCTGAGCAGCCAGTTTTACACCATCAGGGTGTGCTGGATGATCCCGCTATACAGGCGGGTGCCGAAGCAGTTTTATATGTATTGAGACAGGTGGACAGGTGGACAGGCGGACACAGGTGGACAGGCGGACACAGGTGGACAGGCGGACAAGCGGACAGGTGGACAGGCGGACAAGGGAGATAGACCTTTGGTGAAAACCGGGCCCCGTCGGGGCCGGATTTTGGCAGAATGAATGCGACCCGCGACCCCCGGCGCCCCGTAGGGGTGCGATTTCTAAAACGTGAGAAAGAAAAGCTCCAGATAGCAAAAAAAAAATGCGGTTTATATATTCCTTCCTGATTCGCTGTTACGGTTTGTTTATCCTGATCGCTTCCCTCTTTAACCGGAAGGCAAAACGATGGATTGATGGCCGCCGGGGTTTGTTCTCCAACCTGGAGAATGCCCTGAAGGACATTGACCGCAACCAAAATCCGATCATCTGGTTCCACGTTTCCTCCCTTGGAGAGTTTGAGCAGGGCAGACCGGTAATGGAAGCGCTCAGGAAGCGCTGGCCGGAAAAGAAGTTGCTGCTGACTTTTTTTTCACCCTCAGGCTACGAGGTGCGCAAGGATTATGACCAGGCCGACTTCGTGTTTTACCTTCCGCTCGATACGAAACGGAACGCCGAAAAGTTTGTTAAGATTGTTCATCCCGAAATGGTATTCTTTGTCAAATATGATTTCTGGTTCAACAATATCGATGCCATTCACAGGAACGGATTACCCCTTTTTTTCATCTCGGTTCTTTTCAGAAAAGACCAGCACTTTTTTAAGTGGTACGGTGCATGGACCCGCAGCCACCTCCGGTTTGTCACCCGTTTTTTTGTACAGAACACCGAGTCGGAAGAACTGCTCAGATCAATCGGGATTCAACAGGTCACGGTAGCCGGAGATACCCGGTTCGACCGTGTTTTTGCCATTGCGGCACTTCAGCCTTCCCTGCCGCTGATCGGGATGTTTTGCAACGGTAAGCGGGTATTCATCGCAGGCAGCACCTGGGAGCCCGATGAAGCCATGATCATTCCCATGATACGGAAGAGATCCACGGATACAAAGTACATCATTGCGCCGCACGATACCTCCCCCGAACGCATCCGGTATATCCGTGAACACCTTGATTGCCCTGTGGTGTGCTTTTCCAGGTTAAATGAAGAATCGGCCGTTTCGGCTGATGTACTGATCATCGATTCGGTCGGAATCCTCGCCCAACTATACCGGTACGCCGATTTTGCCTTTATTGGCGGGGGTTTTGGCGGGGGGATCCACAACATACAGGAACCTGTTACCTTTGGCGTGCCGGTGTTTTTCGGTCCGAATTATTCAAAGTTCAGGGAAGCACGCGATCTGGTAGGGCTGGGTGCCGCATTCGTGGTAACAACTCCGGATGAACTGGAAGGAACAGTTGCGCGTATCAGCAGGGAGCCTGGGGAGCATCAACGTTTATCAGGGATCTGCAGAAAATATGTGGAGGAAAACCGCGGGGCTACGGAGAAGATTGTCGGATACGTTGAAAATGTGAGCAGCTGAACTGAAAAAGTTATATTTTTGAAGAAATATCAACACTATTACCAAAATCCACCTGAAATGAAAAAATCAATGCTTGTTCCGGCAGCACTGCTGGCGTTTATCGCGTTCCTCTTTACTTCCTGCGGTTCATCTGTGAACATGACTTCATGGACCAATCCCAAAGAAAAGGAAAAAATCGGCAATGTGGTCGTATGGGCCATGTTTGACAAACTGGAATATCAGAAACCATTCGAACAATACTCAACAGCATGGCTTAACAACAAAGGTTTTAAAGCCCTGGAATCACTTAATTTCCTTGCCCCGGGTAAAAAGTATGAATTAACGGACCTGGAAAAGAAATTTGACAGTCTTGGTGTGGATGGTATCCTTGTGGTCACCTATAAAGGAACAGATAAGCAGCAAACCTATGTGCCTGCAACCACGGTGGCATATCCCGATTATTATTACAATTACTATGACTATTATAACTGGGGATACCCGGTATATGGATACGGGGCGAATGTTGTAACCACCGGGGGTTATTGGGCTACAAGTTCTGTTGTAAACCTGCACGCCAACCTCTACGCCAATTCAAACAATGACCTGATCTGGACCGCCGACATTGAGGTCACCGACCCCCAGTATATTGATGAGGCGACCGGCAGGATCATTTCGCAGATGTATGCCGACTGGAGCCAGAACGGGTTACTGAAAATGGCGGTAAAATAACCGGATCTATTCGAAATCCTGGTTCCGGAGGCGTGGTTCAAATCCCGCGTCCCGTATCGCCTGTTGAATGCCTGCCGCATCAAATTTATTGTTGGCACCGGCAACGCTTACAACATTTTCCTCGATCATGATGCTGCCAAAATCATTGGCGCCGGCATGAAGGCAAAGCTGGGCAGTCTCTTTCCCGACTGTAAGCCAGGAAGCCTGAATGTTTGGTATGTTTGGCAGCATGATCCTGCTGATGGCAATCATCCGGATGTATTCTTCGGGAGTAACCCGGTTGAAAACCCCTGATTTTTCTTTCAGCGCTGTCCTGTCATCCTGGAACGGCCATGGGATGAAGGAGAGGAATCCCTTGTGACCATCGGGTTTTTCTGATTGAACCGTGCGCAGGGCAACAAGATGTTCAAGGCGTTCTTCGATGGTTTCAATGTGTCCGAACATCATGGTGGCGGAGGTGGTGAGATTCAGTTTGTGGGCGTCACGCATCACATCCAGCCATTCGTGTGTGGTGCATTTCACGGGTGAAAGGACCTTCCGCACCCGGTCCGCCAGGATTTCCGCCCCGGCACCCGGCAGACTGTCCAGCCCTGCGGCAACAAGCCGCTCCAGCACTTCCATAAAGGAAATTTTATCCCTTTTTGCCAGCCAGGCGATTTCAGGAGGTCCGAGTGCATGGAGGCGCACATCCGGATAAATCCTTTTCAGGTTGGCAAAGAGCTTTTCATAAAAATCGATGCTCAGTTTTGGATGCAATCCTCCCTGCAGCAGAAGCTGGTTGCCTCCCAGCCGCTTCATCTCCTCGATCTTGCTGCAATATTCGGGGATGGTTGTGATGTAAGCATCGCTGCTGTTTCCTGTCCGGTAAAAGTTGCAGAATTTGCAACCTGAGATGCACACGTTGGTGATGTTTACATTCCGGTCGATGATCCAGGTAACGGTACCTTCAGGATGCATGTTTTTTCGCAACTCGTTGCCTGCCAGCATTAAGTCGGCAAGCGGGAGGTATTCAAAAAGGAATTTTCCTTCTTCAACCGAAAGAAATTCAGCATGAAGGGCCTTATATAAGAGGGTTTCGATTTCCATAGTTAACGGCGTCAGCCGCGATTTAAAATTCCGGCCACCGGAAATTGTCTAAATTTGTACACGCAATCCGGTTCAAAATTACTTAAAATCATGATGCCATTTATTACACTCACCGATAAAGAACAGGAACTCGGTCACCTTGTGGTGGTTGTTTCCAGGCTCACCCAACTACCGGCCGGAATTTTCAGTACGGCGGAAAAAACCTACCTGAAAGAGCAGGTTGAAATCCATAAGCAGGAGGTGGTATCTTTCAACCGGCTCACCTATTGGGTATTCGTATACTTTATCAGGGAAGACAAGGAAAAGTCAAAGCAACTGGAATCATCCCGTAAAGCTGGGGATAAAACCGCCGGTCAGCTCAATGCGGCGAAAGCTGCACGTGTTGCGGTTTTTGATGCAGGCGGTGACGGCGATAACGTTCTGGCATTCGCCGAAGGCATGGCCCTTGGATGTTACCAGTTCCTGAAATACAAAAAAGAGAGGGAAAACGAAAATACACTCAGGGAAATTGAAATATACTCCAAGGCAATAGAGGAGACACGGGATACGGGATACGAGATACAGCACCCTGCATCCTGGATCCCGCATCCCGGATCCCGAATCTCGGATCTGAATATTCTCCTTGAGGCGGTTTCCTTCTGCCGCGACCTGATCAATGAGCCCAACTCTTACCTCACGGCTACGGTGTTTGCGAAGGAAGTGGAGCAGCTTGCCGAAGGGTCGGGCGTGCATGTTGAGGTGATGAACAGGAAGAAGATCGAGGCGCTAAAAATGGGCGGACTGCTGGGTGTGAACCAGGGAAGCCAGGAACCGCCAACGTTCACGGTCATGGAATGGAAACCCGAAGATGCGAAGAATAAGAAACCCATCGTGTTTGTCGGTAAAGGTGTCGTCTATGACACCGGCGGAATGAATCTCAAGCCGGGCGATTCCATGCTGAACATGAAAGACGACATGTCGGGAGCTGCGGTGGTTGCGGCAACGGTTTACGCCATTGCAAAGGCAAAGCTGCCGGTTTATGTCGTGGGGCTCATGCCTGCCACGGATAACCGTCCGGGGATGAAGGCCCTGGTTTCGGGCGATATCATCACCATGCACAACGGGATGACAGTGGAGGTGCTGAATACCGATGCCGAAGGGAGGCTCATACTGGCCGATGCATTAAGTTACGCTAAAAAATACGACCCTGCCCTTGTGATCGACCTGGCCACCCTGACGGGGGCGGCTGTGCGTGCAATCGGCAAATTCGGTGCGGTTGCCATGCATTCAAAAGCCGGGAAGGAACTGGAAATGCTTAAGAATTCAGGATTTGATGTGTATGAACGCCTTGTGGAATTCCCGATGTGGGATGAATACGGCGAACAGGTAAAATCGGATGTGGCTGACCTCAAAAACCTTGGACCTGCTGAGGCAGGGATGATCACGGCGGGAAAATTCCTCGAAAAATTTACAGATTACCCATATATCCACCTCGACATTGCCGGTCCGGCATTCATCGACAAACGCGATTCTTACCGTGGCCAGGGCGGCACCGGTTTCGGCGTGCGGTTGTTGTTTGATTATACCCTGAAATTCCCCTGAATATTATTATTTTTGCACAAAAGCAGTTAAATGGAATTACCCGTAGAAAAAGAGAAACGCGTTCGCATCGGGATTACCCATGGTGATGTGAATGGCATCGGTTACGAAATTATTATAAAGACATTGCAGGACCAGCGGTTGATGGAATTGTACACAATCGTGGTGTATGGTTCATCCAAAGTTGCTTCCTATCACAGGAAAGTGCTAAACATCAATGAATTCAACTTTAATCTCATTAAAAAGGCGGACCAGGCTCACCCCCGCAGGCCGAACATTATCAACATCCATGATGAAGAGATTAAAATAGACCTCGGGAAATCAACCCCGGTCGCAGGAGAGCTGGCGCTGCTTTCGCTTGAAGCAGCCTGCGAAGATTTGCAGAAGAATCTCATTGATGTCATCATCACCGCCCCGATCAATAAGAAGAACATCCAGTCACCGGGATTTGAATTCCCGGGTCATACGGAATACCTGGCGCAAAAGTTTAAAGCCGAAAACAGCCTCATGCTGATGATCAACAATGTGTTGCGCATCGGGGTGGTGACGGGCCACATTCCTTTGAGCAAAGTAAAGGAAACACTCACGGAGGAGTTGATACTGAGTAAAATCAGGGTGATGAACAATACGCTGATGCGCGATTTCGGCATTGTGAAGCCCCGCATCGCGGTCCTTGCCCTGAACCCGCATGGAGGAGACGACGGATTAATTGGCGATGATGAAAAAACCGTCGTCATTCCCGCCATTGAGAAGGCGTATGAGCAGAACATCCTTGCATTCGGGCCATACCCGGCAGATGGATTTTTCGGCACGGCGAGTTTCAGGAATTTCGACGGAATCCTGGCCATGTATCACGACCAGGGGATGGTCCCCTTTAAACTCATGTCGTTCGACGAAGGTGTGAATTATACTGCCGGGCTGCCGGTGATACGGACCTCCCCGGCGCACGGAACAGCATACGACCTGGCGGGAAAAAATGAAGCCTCCCCAGAAGCCTTTCGCAATGCCCTTTACATGGCAGGCGATATCTTCATCAGGCGGCAGGAGTACGACGAACTCCAGGCAAACCAACTCCGTTCAACCGCGTTTCAACCCGATAACAACCGGTCATGACCGGACAGGCCTGCACGGTCTCGGAAATTGCTTCCATCTGTGGTGGAACCATCCATGCCGTTGCCGGCCACGATCCTGTTATCCATGATCTTCTGATCGACAGCCGCCTGCTTATCCATCCCGAACACACCATGTTTGTGGCTTTGGTTTCTGATCGCAACGACGGGCATAAGTATATCGCCGGGCTTTATGAGAAGGGAGTGAGAACATTCCTGGTATCCCGCATCCCGTATCCCGCATCCCGTATTCCGCATCCCGCCTCTTTTATCCTCGTATCCGACACTCTTGCCGCCCTCCAGGCGCTTGGCGCGTTTCACCGCTCGCAGTTCAATATCCCAGTGATCGGCATCACTGGAAGTAACGGCAAAACCATCGTCAAGGAGTGGCTCTTTCAGATGCTGAGCAGCGATTACCGGATCATTCGCAGCCCCAAGAGTTACAACTCCCAGATTGGCGTTCCCCTTTCGGTCTGGAAGATGACAGGCGGGCATGACCTGGCTGTTTTTGAAGCCGGCATATCTCTTCCCGGAGAAATGGAGCATCTTGCGAAAATCATCAACCCGACCATCGGGATATTTACCAACATCGGGCATGCCCATGACGCCCATTTCGAAAGCCAGCACCAGAAAGTTGAAGAGAAACTTAAACTGTTCGCCGGCGCA
>JBAXDH010000050.1:0-26534 GCA_037141055.1 bacterium
GTCTTCCACAACGGATGATTCAACAGAATGGAGAAGAACCGGGCCGGAGCCTGCTTCGGCAAGAATGTTTCCCAGCGCAGTGCCAATGGTTCCTGCACCGATTAGCGCGATATCGTAGCGATGATTGTCCATAGTTTACTTTTCTTGAACTGTTGAAAACAGAATGCGAAAGCATGCGCCTTCTTTGCTGGAAACCTCAAGTTTGGCTTCAATCTGCTCCACCAGAATTCCGACAATCTGCGACCCCATTGAACCGGGGTTATTCATTGTAAAGTCTTCCGGCAGACCTACCCCGTCGTCACTGATTATGACACAAAATATTTCGTGATTTTCCCTGCACAGATTGACCGAGATGGTGCCGGTAAGATCGCCCGGGAAGGCATATTTGTAAGCGTTCGTGATGAGTTCGTTGACGATTAGTCCCAGAGGCAGGGCCAGCTCAATTGCCACCTTGCAGGGATGTATGTCGGTTTTTAAACGAATCCTGTCATTGTTGAATGAACTTGAAATAATGGAGGTCAGGTTGTGGAGATATTTGTCAAACGGGATGGTGCTGATCTCCTGCGTCATGTAGAGCTGCTCATGAACCAGTGACATGGTGCGGACCCTTAACTGCAGATCGGTTAGAGATGCGCTCAGTACCGTATCTGCAGACTGTTCGCGTTGCATGTTCATCAGGCTGATCAGGATGGCGAAGTTATTTTTGACCCGATGGTGTATCTCCCGCAGGAGGTATTCTTTTTGCCTGGAATTTTCAGACAATTCTTCTTCATGTTTCATGCGGTCAGAGACATCGCGTACAACCGTAATAAGGTTTCTCACCTCCCCGGTTGCCGGTTCAAGGATAGGGTTGATGTTCGTTTCAGCCCAGAAAGTGTCGCCATTTTTCCGAAGAGCTTTGTAAATGTAACGCGTTGAACTTTTTTTCCGGAACATTTCGAGCAGGCTCTGATTAACAGAAACATGAAAGGAGGATTCGACCAGATCGAGCGGACTGCGCATTTGCAGGATGTCATCAACAGTATAACCGTAAAACTTTTCGCAGGACTGGCTGATGTAAAGCCTGTGCATTGTAGCATCCAGCAATGATATAACATCTACCGTGTTCTCGGCGAGGAACCGATGCAATTCCTCACTGCGGCTCAGCCTCCCTTCTGCTTTAATCCTCGTGTCAATTTCTTCGTTAAGCCTTGAATTCAATCCCAGCAATTCATTTTTACGTTTTCTGTTCTTGCGGGTGAGCGCATCGAAGAATATTAAAATGGCCAGGATAGTGATCAGCATCACTTCAAAGAAGAAAATCTGAAACCCGCTGTTCCTGATCTGCAAATCCTGAATCAAAACTTCCTGCTTGATAAGGTCATTCTGCATTTCGCTGGCTCTGATGGCACGGTTTGCGACGAGGATTGAAATCTCAGACTGGTTTCGGTCGAAATTCATTTTATTGCGGCATTCAACGCAGGAAGTAAAATACTTAAGGGCAAGATCGAACCTTTTTTCAGCTTTGGCGAAGTCGGACAACTGGGAATAAATTGCCTCGAGTAAAAATGTACTTTTAATGCGTTCGGCTGTAATAAGAGATTTCTGGAGGTAAAAGTCGGCCATGTCTTTTCTGCCTAAAAACCAGTAGGCTTCTCCAACGTTCAGGCAGGAAGATGCGATCGGGTATGAATGACCGATTTTTTCCCTGACCTTCATCGCTGCAAGGTTGAACTCCAGGTTAAGCCTGTTATTGTTTAGAACCTGGTGGATGTGAGCGATGCGCGTATAAATAACGGCTACTTCAGGAGGGTTTGAATTTTGCGTAAAAAACATTAACGCAAGGCGATAATTATATTCAGCCTTGTCATACATCTTTTTCTGGACGTATGTGTCCCCCAGGAATTTATATGCATTCCCTTCACTGCTGAGGTTCTGAGCTCTCTGGAAATTCAGGATGGAAAGGAAACAGTACCTGGTAGCCATATCATAATCCGCTATGGCCAGATAATATTTTGCCTGGCTGATAAAAAGCAAACCCTGATTTTCCGGATCTTCTGATTTTTTGACTAGTCCGGCCATGACGGCAAGGTATTTTTTTACCAGTTCATAATCTTTGATCAACAGGAAAAACTGTATTATCCGTGTATATCCGATCACCAGTTCCCTTGTCTTTTTGGTGTGATCATAAATGTCGATGATTGCGAAATATTGTTCGAGTGTTCTGACATAATTTTCTTTGGTCAAATAGTATTTCGACAATAAAGAAAGAGCGTCAACCTCTCCTTTGGTGTAGTTCAGCACGATGGACCGGATACGGGCCCTGCTGCCCATGATTTCGACCATTTCCGGATTCTTCTCCAGAAAATATTCGCCAAGTCTATTGAGGGAGTCCACGGCCTGGTAGCGATCCTTCCAATTTATTCCGCCCGTGAAACCGGCCGGAAAGGCCATCTGAACGGTAAATGAAAGGAAAATCAGCAAACCGGGAACTTTCATGATTTTTTATTTTCTGTATATCCCGACCACGTAACTACTCCAGAAACCTGAATTGAATTTCCGAAGGAACTGCATGCGGAAGGAAAATATAACCATCAGCACCCTCGTGAAAAAGTAAATAACCTGGTTGATGACATTTTTTACCTCGAGTTTTTTCATGTTGAGAGGTTCGAAGCCCCCGATATAACCGGTAAAGACAGGTTCCAGGGAAAACTGAGTTTCAAATCCTTTCCAGTTGGAAATATTCATGATCTCCATGTTGTGTGTCTGCTCAATCGACGGAGCAAGCCGCCTCAGTACCGGTCGGTAAATGCCGGAATAATTCGGTACTCCAAGGAGCAGGATCCCCCCGGGTTTCAGCAAATCAAGATGTTTTTCAACAACATTCTGAGGATTATCGAAGTGTTCAATAAAGCCAAGGGAATAAACGATATCAAATTTCGGGAGGTCCGAATTGTCGGAAAACAGGTCACGTTCATAGACCTCAACGGGTATTCCTGCCTTCGAAAATGTTTCAAGGGTCTGTTCATTGCCTGTCCGGGAATAATCAAGGGAGTACGCCTTGTATCCAAACCGCTGCGTGAGATACAGCAGGTATTCGCCGTAGGCTCCCCCAACTTCAAGGATGGCCAGGCCTTTTGATGCAGGAAGGAATTTGTCAAATGTTTTCAAAAGTTCCCTGGTCGAAAGGCTTGTCTTTTTAGCGCCGCCATGTCCGGGTTTCCCTTCCCAATAATCCTCCCAGAATGTTTGTCCGGTTAGTTTGCTTTCTTTCATTGAACAATGTGGTTTATCGCTGATAAAACTGAATTCTTAGCAAAAATAGAAAATAATCTTAATTTTGCCGTGCGCTATATTTCAAACGCCTTCTATTTTAATCACCTGGTTATAATCCTACAAAATGAAAGCGGTAATTCTTGCAGGCGGTAAAGGGACCCGGCTTAAGCCATACACTACTGTTATCCCCAAGCCACTTGTGCCTGTGGGAGAAAAGGCGATTCTTGAAATCCTGATAAACCGCCTGCAAAAGGAAGGAGTTGACGAGGTTTACATCTGCCTCAACCATTTTGCAGAAATCATCAAGGCTTTTTTTGGCGATGGCAGCCGCTTTGGGCTCAAAATCAATTATTCCGTCGAAGACGAACCGCTGGGAACCGTGGGGCCGATCAAACGCATCCAGGGACTGCCTGAACATTTCCTTGTGATGAACGGGGATCTGCTTACAGACCTTCCCTTTCACGACCTGTATGATTATCATCTGAAGGGCGATTCCTTACTCACCGTATCGACATTCACAAGGAAGTCGAAAATTGATTTCGGTGTGATCGACGTGGATCCGGTTACCAATCTTGCCACTGGTTTTCGTGAAAAGCCCGAATTTATTTTCGAGGTCAGCATGGGGGTTTATGTCATGAACCGGGATGTTCTGGACATTGTTCCTGCCGACACCTATTTCGGATTTGACAACCTGATGCTTTCGCTCCTGGACTGCCACAAGCCTGCCAGGACATTCCCCTATAAAGGTTACTGGCTCGACATCGGCCGCCCGGATGACTATGAAAAGGCGAACGAAGACATCGAGTTGCTCAGCAATCGCCTGTGAGTACCATCCTGGTTACCGGCTCAGCAGGTTTTATCGGACGTGCCCTTGTAAAGCAGTTGCACCAGGCGGGTCATGATGTCGTTGAATTCGACATTGAACAGGGCGACATCACCTCCCCCGATTCACTGGTTCCGTATTTTGAGAAAGGCATACAGCATGTTTTTCACCTTGCCGGGAAAACCTTTGTCCCCGACAGCTGGAAAGACCCGTTTGGGTTCTACCAGGTGAACGTAATGGGAACCGTCAACGTGCTCGAATTCTGCCGGAAAACCGGGGCCCGGCTTACATATGTCAGTTCATACTTGTACGGGCCGCCCGATTACCTCCCGATTGATGAGAACCACCCTGTAAAATCGTACAATCCATACAGCCACAGCAAAGTGGTTGCAGATGCCACCTGCCAGTTTTATGCCGGCCAGTTTGACATTCCCGTCACAATTTTCCGCCCTTTCAATGCCTATGGTCCGGGGCAATCGAAGTTATTCATTATCCCGGAGATTATCAGCAAAGTACTGGACCCGTCGAAGCACGAACTGGATGTGATGGACCTGAAGCCACGGCGCGATTACATCTATGTGGATGATCTCCTGGAAGCATTTTTGCTGTCCATGGAAGGATCCGGCGGTGTTTACAACCTTGGCAGCGGCTATTCGAAAAGCGTGGAAGACATTGTTAACCTGGTCTTTGAACATACCGGCATTGTGAAAACGGTGAAGGAGATGGGGAATAAACGTCCCAATGAAATTTTCGATTTGTATGCAGACATCTCCAGGATGAAACGGCAGTTTGCGTGGTTTCCCAAAACCAGTTTTGAATCCGGGATAAAAAGATGTGTTGACCATCATTTACAGCAAGGAAGTTGAAAAGAAAACGCATTCTCTATGTAACGCATGTCAGAATAGCATTTTTTGCCCTTGATCAAAAGATGCTGTCCGAAAAATACGAGGTTATTCCATATTTCATGGATACGAAGCCATCGGGGGCATCGTATATGCTGAACCTGGCGGCACTCGCATTATATATCCTTTGGAACGCCCGGAAAATTGATGCCATGATCACCTGGTTTGGTGATTATCACTCTGCGGTCATGTCATTTTTTGGAAAACTGCTGGGAAAGAAGGTTGTCATTTTTGCCGGGGGACAGGAGGCGATCAGTTATCCTGAACTGCATAAAGGAGTGTATCAGAAGAAATGGCGCGGGAGGATCGTAAAGTATGCTTTATGCAATGCCACCCATGTTGTGCCGAATCACGCTTCACTCCTGTATCATGAAAACTATTACTATACCCCGGACGGGAAGAAGGACGGGATCAGCTATTACATTCCGGACTTTAAAACGCCGGTGACCATCATTCCGAACGGGATGAACACCGACAGCTATTTTCGTGATCCCCGGATTAAGAAAGAGCAGGACAGGGTGCTTACGGTTGGTTCCATGGGCAGCACCTACGATTTCATCAACAAGGGATTTGACCTGTTTACTGAACTCGCCAGGAGGAACCCTGATCTGAATTTTACCCTGATTGGTGTCAGACGGCAGTTTTTGCCATGGATGGAGGCAACCTACCATGTCAGTTCAATCCCGAACCTGGAACTGGTATTTTTTTATTGCAGGGATGAGGATCTTTTTGAAAACTACAACAGGGCGAAAATTTTTGTGCAGGCGTCAATTACAGAGGGCATGCCAAACACCCTGAGTGAAGCCATGCTTTGCGAGTGCATTCCCGTGGGTTCCAATGTCAACGGGATTCCTGATGCCATGGGTGGCACGGGTGTGATTGTTTACCGCCGGTCAGTTGAGGAACTTGAACTCGCCGTGCGAAAAGCCCTGGCGATGAACAGCGGCGCAGCGGCACGAAAGCATGCCATGGAAAACTTCACTTATGCCATCAGGAAAGAGAAGTTGCTGGCGTTGCTTGAACAAATTTTGTAAGTTTCCCAGGTCGATTGACTCGGTGGAAATTAACAAATATTTCAGACGTGTCCCTGGGTATAGATCCTTGACAAAAGATACTCGCCAGGAGCCGGAGCCGGAGGCTCGTTGAGCGGGAGAAAGACAAACCCCATCCCTTTATTCAGCAGGAAAAATCCCGAAGATTTTAACAGGTTCACCTCCTGGCGGTTGACCGTGTTCCCTGCAAATGTCAACACCCGGATATGGATCGCTCCTTTCTCTGATAATTGATTTACCGCAGCTTTGAGGATTTTTTTCCGGATTTTTAAAGAAACTTCCGGGGTGGCAAGGAACTGTTCCACGAAGCCCTGTCCGTTCGGATGAATGCTGGTAATGACCTGTGCGATGAACTGTCCCTTGAGAGAAACATTCAATACCGAATATTCCAGGGCGTAGGGATTGTCTTTCAGCCTCCAGGTAAGAAATGCTTCATCCTGTTTCATGAAAACAAGGTCATGGTTTGTTTTGACGAGTTCTGTGAATAACTCCTCATTCGACTGAATGCCTTCAGCCATGGAAAGGCCATCCATGGTCCTGAAACATCTTGATTGCCAGCCCAGCGTCCATGAGGTTGCAACCAGCATGCTTATCTTCAATTTGCTGAAGAGGTTATTTTTAGCATTTAATCCTGACAGGTTTTTGAAGCTTTTGAATGGGTGAATGACCATTAATGCCTGTCCCGCATCAAAAGGTATTTGAAAACCGATGCGGTCAAAACTGGCGGTGGCCCAGGTGAATCCCCATATTGAAACAGCTCCTTGTTCGCGGCAGCAGGTCACGAAAAACGCATACAGGTCGCGGAAAACTTTCTTTATTTTCATTTCAGCGCAAAAGGCGGTATCGACCAGAGTATCTTCCGATTTTATGGTCAGCACTTTTTCCCCGTCGGCCAGCAGCATTTCAATGGGAACTCCGCCCTGGATGCCAATAATCCGGCCGGTTTCAGCCATCAGGGCGAGGCAATAAATCCCTTTGCCATGCGGACCCTGCATAAATTCCCACCTGAATTTTTCGGCAGTGCGGTTTGCCTTGTGATAATTGTTGTAGAATACATTCACCGCCGGAATATCGTCAACGGTGAGGGTTCGGAAAATGATTTCAGTCATTCAGAATTCGTTTTAGTACTGCGGAACAACTTTGCATTGTTGCCTGTTCCTGTTTGAAATGGGTGAGAAGTTTAATGTAAAGTTCTTTCCATCCCGGGTATTTATAGGAAGAAAAGTGCGTATTGTGCCACAAAACAGTCATAACCCCACCGAATTTTTTGATCTCCACGGTGAGTTTGAGTATTTCGTCATAAGATTGTTCCGGCGACAGTTTCATGTATTTCTGTAACGTGCCATCCATAAGCGTCAGCGGGATTTCGTAAAAATTTGCTGCGCGGTTTCCGGATATGTCGTATGGCCGGAACGGGAGGCAGAAGGAATTCCGGAACCCGTAATGTTCGGCAAAGCCCATGGAACTGTCTGTCCTGACCCCGGCATCCTCAATAATTTTAACCGAGGTTTTAATATTGTAAAGTAAAAAATGAAACCGGTTGCCTGAAACCGGCATCGGGAAGGAAGCCAGCTCAGACCGAAGTAAATCCGGATCGAAAGCACTTCCGATGCTTCCATGCAATCCAACCTCGCCGCCCTGCCCGCCGATCATCCCGAAAACGGGGTTGAATTTGGCATGTTTCAGGTCATAGTCGGCGTTTTTTATTCCCCTGCTTTTCCTGTTGGTTGGGATGAAGAAAAAACTGGAGGTGGCTGCGAACGTTTTTTCCAGGGATAAAATTTCAGAAAAATTAAACCAGGCATCTTTGCCGGACAGTTTCTTTAGGACCAGGCGTACAGGGGTGAAAATGTCCTTTTTTTTAAGGGCTGAAAAGCTGCCCTCCAGCCAGGCCGTTTCACAGGTATCGATATCGTGGGTCAGACACACTGTATAAGCGCCCGGGATATCCTGTAAAACCGGGATGAGTTTGATGTGGTAAGCTTTTTCAACCACCGTCCGGAGCATGTCGAAATAATAGTTCACCACCGGCAGATGCGTAAAACCAAACCGGTGCTGCACACTTTCGGAGTACTGAAACCGACCGTATTGATCCTGATTTTCAGAGAAATACTCCTGCCATCCGCTTAACAGGAAGAACGCGGAGGCAATGATGTCAAACTGGATGATCCATTTGCCCTCCTTTTCGACAAAGAGTTCCCTGTCGGAGGAATCAAAGAAAAACGGGACTTTTTCTCCCAGCCAGGTTTTAAAGATTATTTGCTCCCCGGTGATGTCAATGCGCCTGTTCATCTCAAGGCTTTCGGTTTTACCCTGTGCGATGTGGATGAGGCCCGGAGAATCACTGCCATAGGTGATATCGGGGGAGATTCCTGTTGGCTTGTAAATACCCAGGAACAGTTGCAGGATATAGTCGGCTTTTTCTTTCATTTCGGAGGATGATGCAGGTGCTTTATCCCTGTAAACGGATTATACAGGACCCTCGGGTCGGTTTTTTTAGATACTTTTACGCAAAATTAGGATTATTTTCAATTCATGAATGATTTCAAAAAAGTTATCCAGTTAAAATTTCAGGCATGATTTCCCGTGGCTTTTTTAAATCATCCATCATCTATTCCATCGTCGGTGCTCTTCCGTATGCATCGGGATTTCTACTGTTGCCGTGGTTTACAAATTATCTCACACCCCGGCAGTTCGGGATAAATGCGTTGTATATCGCCCTGATGTACTTCATCCAGATCATTTCCACCTATGGGATGGAAATGACCGTTTCGGTGCTCTACTTCGATTATAAAAATGACAAAGCCAAATTGCGGGAGTTTCTTGGAACTGTTTTTATCGGCATCGCCATCCTCGGGACTGTCACCTTCATGGTTTTTGCGCTGGGAGGGCTCCGGGTTTTCAACTTTGTTTTTAAAAGCAGCGATTTCATCGAACTCTTTCCGTTTGGCCTGTTTACGATCATCACCGGTGTTTTTAACAGTATCTTCAAAACCTATTCGAGCCTGCTGATTTACCAGGAGCGGCCGGTCAGGTTTTTCTGGATCAACATCTCAAATTTCATCCTGACAATCGGCGGCTCCCTGACCATCCTTTACCTGTTTCCATTTACCATGTACGGGCCTATCCTCGGCCGGCTTATCCCGGCGGTGGTTGTTGCATCATTCTCGCTTACCCTTGTCGGGCGCGAATACGGCCTTGCATGGAATCACGCCTACGTCAGGACCATCCTGAAATACAGCACCCCGATCGTCCTCTATGCATTGCTTGGCTGGGTGGTCTCTTACATCGACCGTTTCCTGATTGTCAGCCTCATGGGCGACTCTACCTATGTCGGCATATACGATATTGCCGTGAAAATTGTCATCGGGCTCGAACTAGTCATGGCGGGGCTGATCAGCACGGTCAATCCCAAAATCTATTCAATATGGAAGGATAAAAACCTGAATGAGAGCACCCCTGAAATAAATCGTTATTACAATGGGATCACGGCCTTATTCCTGTTACTGATCCCTCTTTTTGTAATCATGACCCCCATCCTGATCCCCCTGGTGATTTCCAAACAGATATATTACCAGGCCTTCGGATTCCTGGCGATCCTTGCAGCAGGGTATGCAACGCGGGTATGGTTCTACATGTTTCTCGCCCCGCTGATGTTCTTCAAGAAAACAACCGCACTGCCCCGTGTATTTGTAATCAGCGCCATATTCGACATTGTCACCGGCATTTTTCTCATCAGGTATTTCGGCCTGGTCGGTGCCGTATGGACAAACTTCGCCGTTAAAGTGGTACAGGCGCTGCTGATGTACCTCGAATGCCGCAGGATTTACACGTTCAAACTCAATCCCTGGAAAATATTCTACACACCGCTGATTTTTATTATGATCGTGCTGGTCTCAGAAACCCTGGCTCCGGCACATCTTAAATTTCAGGTTGAAATCGGGCAGTTCATGGCGGCCGTGATACTTGTATACTTCGCCTATCGCAATGAGCTGGTTCCGATGGTGAGGAAATATTTGGGGAGATGAGGAGGGGCTGACAAGGTGACAAGGTGACAAGGTGATGTGTCGCGCGTTACGGTTTTTTTGCGGTGGTAATGCTTGCATTCAGCTCAAACCCGACAATCAGGCTGATCGCGTTGATGTAGATCCACACCAGCACGATCATCAGGGTGCCCAGGGAGCCGTACAGTACGTTGTAGCTCGAAAAATGGTCTACGTAGTAGTTGAAGGCGAGCGTGGTGATTACAATCAGGAAAGTTGCCAGAAGTGAGCCTGCAGAGAAGAAGAGAAACGTTTTCCGTCTTGCTGGCGCCAGGTAATAAATCAGTGAAATAGCCGTCAGCATCAAACCAAGGATGACCAGCCACCGAAGCATTTCCAGCAAAACAATCACGAGGGCGCTGTCACGGATGGCATCGGGCAGAATCCATTTCAGCAAAGATGAGCCGAAGGTGATCAGTCCGATGGCTATGATCAGCAGGAAGCTGTTGATCAGGACAATGGCAACGGATACAAGGTATTGTCTGAAGCTCTTGCGGCTTTCAAGGTCATGGTAAGTATTGTTGAATGCCTGTATGAGACTGTTAACGCCGTTGGTGGAGAAGTACAGGGTAAGTATGAGGTTGATGATCAGCAAGCTGCTTCTCGGCCTGGTAACGATGTCAATGATGGTTTCTTTGACCGATTCGTATGCCATTCTTGGCATAAAATCCTGGATTATTCCTAAAAGCTGCTGCTGGAAATTATCAATCGGAATGAACGGGATAATGTTGAAAAGGAAAATAAGAAAGGGGAAGATTGCGAGAAAAACCGAGTAGGAGATTGCTGCAGCACGTGAAGGAATGTAACCTTCCGTGAGGCCCCGGATGAAGAAAACGGCCACGTCATACAGGGGAATTCCACTGAAACCGGGCAGGACAATTCGTTTTGAAGCTTTAATGATCCAGGCAAACGGAAATAATGTAAAAAGCCATTTTGTGAATCGGTTTTGAACAGGCATCGGGACAGGTCACTAATTGATTTTTTCTGCTTTCAGGCTCAGGTCGAGGCTTTTGATCTGGTGTGTCAGCGATCCCATGGAAATATATGTCACCCCGGTTTCGGCATATTGCCGGAGTGTCGCTTCCGTAATTCCTCCGCTTGCTTCGGTTTCGAATCGTCCGCCGATGCGCTGAACAGCCTCTGCCATATCTTTTACTGAAAAATTATCCAGCATGATCCGGTCGATTTTACCGTGATCCAGCACCTGCTGCAATTCCTCGAAGTTGCGGACTTCTATTTCGACTTTAAGTTTTTTCCCGGTCCTGCGGAGGTAATCCTCTGCCGCGTCGATCGCCTTGACAATTCCGCCGGCAAAATCGACATGGTTATCCTTGATCATGATCATGTCATACAAACCCATCCGGTGGTTTTCACCACCTCCGGTGCGCACGGCGTATTTTTCCAGTTCCCGCAACAGGGGAGTGGTCTTCCGGGTGTCCAGTACTTTTGTCGTAAGCCCCTCCAAAAGTGTTACTGCCCTGTCCGTGGCAGTTGCAATGCCGCTTAAACGCTGCATGAAATTCAGCACCAGCCTTTCCCCCTTGAGGATGGATGCTTTGCTGCCGGTCACTTCAAATGCAATGTCCCCATGCTTTACAGCAGCACCATCGTGCAGGTAAACGGTAATTTCCATAGAAGAATCGATGGTCCTGAAAATTCTCTCCGCAAGATCAACACCACATAAAATGCCATTGTCCTTTACAAGTAATCGTGCCCTGCCGATGATGCCGGCCGGGATGGTCGCCATGGTGGTATGATCGCCGTCTCCGATATCCTCAGCAAGGGCGCGGGAAATTAATTCGTCTGTTTGCATGGGTTTTACTGGTTTTCCTGTACCTGTAACTGTTGCACCAGGTTTTGTCCGTTTACTGTCTTGATGATGAAATAGACGCGGTACACTTTTTTTCCTGTTTCCAGGCTGCCGATGGTATATTGCGAGCCATCGGGGGAGGAACCCTGGCGGGTGACTTTAAAACTCTTCACGGGGTTTTGCACAAAGAAATCCTTGAGAATCTGGCCTGCCTGTGTTTTGCTGTACGTATCATCGTATCCCGGTAACGTCAGGTCGACCATCGGGTTGAAATATTTGGATACCTCCGCGGCGTTGCCTGCCTGAACAGCTGCGACAACCTGAGCTGCTGTCTCTTCCGGCCCCGGAAAAGAAATAAACCCCATGAGGAGGAAGAACGCTAAAAACATCGCAACCAGCTTGATGTAATTTTTTTTCATGTTCCTGGAGGATATGGTGTGGAAAACTATCACAAATTTACAAAAAATCCGTGGGTTTTTGCACCTTTGCCGCAGAATTATGAAAATCAAACTGCTGCTTACCGGAAAGACCGAGGAAGAGTTCCTGAAAACAGGGATCCGCGAATATGAAACGCGCATCAGGCATTATGTCCCTTTTGAGATCGTTGAAATTCCTGCTGTCAAAAAAGCGGCCAACCTGTCTGCTGCAGAGCAGAACGCCCGTGAATCAGTGGCAATAAGCAAGCAGTTCACACCGGGAGATGTCATCATCCTGCTTGATGAGCGCGGGAAAGAACTTAGTTCAACGGAATTTGCAGCGTTTCTGAATAAACGGTTCCTGTCGGGCAGCAAGAACCTTGTTTTTGTTGTCGGAGGGCCTTTCGGATTTGACCCCTCCCTGAAAAAGCATGCCTCCGAAATACTTTCTCTCTCCAGGATGACGTTCTCTCACCAGATGGTCAGGCTTTTTTTCACCGAACAGCTTTACCGGGGCCTTACGATCATCCGCGGAGAATCCTATCATCATGAGTGAATCGGGCTGTTGACATTGCATTAACAATATTTTAACGAAAAGGTTAACAAATATTAACATCATTGGTGGTGATGTAGTTTTTTCATTTTATAAATTTGCACCTTCAAAAAAATAATGACATGGTTGAAACCGACATCAAAGAATTGAACGAACGGATCCAGAAAGAGAGCGCGTTTGTTGATATGGTTACAATGGAGATGCACAAGGTGATCGTTGGCCAGAAGCAGATGATTGAACGCCTTATGATCGGGTTGCTGGCAAATGGCCATATTTTGCTCGAAGGTGTGCCGGGGCTGGCAAAAACGTTGGCGATCAAATCCCTTGCAAACTGTATCGAAGCCAAGTTCAGCAGGATCCAGTTTACGCCAGACCTTCTGCCCGCCGACCTGTTGGGAACCCTGATTTACAGTCAGAAGAACGAAGAGTTCAAAGTGCGCAAAGGCCCTATTTTCGCTAACTTCATCCTGGCCGATGAAATAAACCGCAGTCCGGCGAAAGTCCAGAGCGCCCTGCTTGAAGCCATGCAGGAGCGGCAGGTGACCATCGGCGACGAAACGTTCATCCTTCCCGAGCCATTCCTGGTACTTGCAACGGAGAACCCGATCGAGCAGGAGGGGACCTATCCGCTTCCTGAAGCCCAGGTTGACAGGTTCATGCTCAAGGTGGTCATTGGTTACCCGGACAAAAAGGAAGAGAAGATGATCATCCGCCAGAATATCGGCAACGAGACTTTCCATACAAGCCCGATCATTACAACCGCCGATATCATGCGTGCACGTGCCATCACACGCGAGGTATATCTCGACGAGAAAATTGAAAATTACATTACCGACATCGTATTTGCAAGCCGCTTCCCGGCCGATTACAAGCTGAAGAAATTTGAAGGCCTTATCAGCTACGGCGGTTCGCCCCGTGCCAGTATCTACCTTGCACTTGCGTCAAAGGCTTATGCATTCATCAAGCGCCGCGGATATGTAATCCCCGAGGATATCAGGGCCGTTGCCTATGATGTGCTCCGCCACAGGATTGGTCTCACCTATGAAGCCGAAGCCGAAAATATCACTACGGAAGACATTATCAGTGAGATTCTCAACACGGTTGAAGTTCCTTAATTGTTTTCTTGAATTTTGCCATTTCACTATTTCGCTATTTCACTATTTAATCAATGGAATCTGCTGAACTTTTCAAGAAGGTTCGTAAAATCGAGATAAAGACCAGGGGTTTGAGCAATCAGATCTTTTCGGGTCAGTATCATTCCGTGTTCAAAGGCAGGGGGATGGCATTTTCCGAAGTGCGCGAATACCAGCATGGAGATGATATCCGCAACATCGATTGGAATGTTACAGCACGGTTCAACCATCCGTTTATTAAAATCTTTGATGAAGAGCGTGAACTTACGGTGATGCTGCTGATTGACGTGAGCGCATCCAACCAGTACGGCACGAAAAAGGCATTCAAACAGGATATGATCACCGAAATAGCGGCCGTTCTGGCTTTCAGCGCCATTCAGAACAATGACAAGGTCGGCGTGATCTTTTTCAGCAAAACGGTTGAAAAATTCATTCCTCCGAAGAAAGGGACCTCCCACATTCTGCGGATTATCCGCGAACTGATCGAGTTCAAGCCACAGCAGCATGGGACAAACCTTACCGAGCCGCTTCGCTACCTGACCAATGCCATAAAAAAACGATGCACTGCATTTCTGCTCAGCGATTTCCTTGACCGGGGATTTGAAGATGCCATAAAAATCGCGAACAAGAAGCATGATCTCATTGCGGTGCGGGTCTTTGATGAACGTGAAATAGAATTGCCCGACGTCGGGCTTATCCGGGCCAAAGATGCCGAAACCGGGAACCAGATATGGGTTGATTCATCCGACCGAAGGGTTCGCAGGCAATATAATAACTGGTATAAGGCGCACAACGACTATCTCGCAGATACATTTCTGCGAAGCGGGGTTGACGTGGCAAAGATCGCAACAGATCAGGACTATATAAAACCCCTGCTGGGATTATTCAGAAAACGAGGCGCAAGAAGATAACTGAAACGAATGAAATTGTTAAAAATTTGCATATTATTTGTTTTGCTTTCTGCAATCACCGGCACTTATGGCCAGGAGGTAATCGTTTCCGCGAAACTTGACACCAATGCCATGCTGATCGGTGACCACGTCGGGTTGTCCCTGAAATTTACCGGACCGGCAAAATCACAGGTGCTCTGGCCATTCATGCCGGATACGATTTTAGGATCCATCACCGTGATCGGCCGGGGAAAGATCGACACATCGTTTTCAGCGGATAAAAAATCTGTCACGTTGTCACAGCAAATTAATGTTACCTGCTACGATTCAGGGTTTTATACTATCCCTTCGATTCCGTTCAGGCACAGGATTCTGCCCGATACCACCGCCCTGGTTTCACACACCACTATGATGTTGCTGGCCGTGCATACGGTGAAAGTTGATACGACCCAGGCGATCAAGCCGATAATGGGTCCGCTGAAAGTCCCGCTCTCGTTCAGGGAAATGCTGCCTTGGATACTTGCCGGCATCGCCTGCATCCTGGCGATCGGGGCCGTGATCTGGTATTTGAGGAAACGAAAGAAAAAAGAACCTGTTTTTAGTCTGAAACCGAAGGTTGTCCTCCTGCCTCATGAAATGGCACTCCGGGAATTTGAAAAACTGCGGGTGAAAAAACTCTGGCAGGCAGGCAAAGTAAAGGAATACCACTCCGAACTTACGGAGATTCTCAGGAAATATATTGAAGACAGGTTCCGGGTACCTGCACTCGAGCAAACAACTGCAGAAATAACATCAGACCTGATGAGCCATGCAGAATGTCCGCGCAATTCCCTGGATAAACTGACCGGCCTGCTGACCATGGCCGACATGGTTAAATTTGCCAGGACCCAGCCTTTGCCGGCCGAAAATGAAAATAGCCTTGGCGTTGGAATTGAATTCGTGTATGAAACTACAGAAGTGAAAAATGTTTAAACCAGTCACGTTCGGCAACCCCGGTTTCCTCTTCCTGCTGTTGGTCATTCCAATGCTGGTGGCATGGTATTTCTACCGGAGAAAAAGGCACACCGCGGATCTGCAGTTAAGCACAACCGAAGGATTTGCCCAGGTCGGCCGTAATCTGAAGTTTTATGTTTATCACGCCTTGTATGTTACCAGGCTCCTGGCGATTGCCCTGCTCATCGTGGCACTGGCCAGGCCGCAGACCAGCCTGAGCAGGCAGGATATCAGCGTGGAAGGTATCGACCTGGTCATTGCATTGGATGTAAGCGGATCGATGCTGGCAATGGACTTCAAACCCGACCGGCTCGAGGCGGCAAAAGACCTTGCGATCGAGTTCATCGACGGTCGCCCCAACGATCGCATCGGCCTGGTGATATTCAGCGGGGAAACCTTTACCCAGTGTCCGCTTACCACCGACCATGCTGTGTTGAAAAACCTGTTCCGCGATATTCACAGCGGCATGATCGACGATGGTACTGCTCTCGGCGACGGGCTGGCAACTGCCGTGAACCGGCTCCGCGGCAGCAAGGCTGTCAGCAAGGTTATCATATTGCTTACAGACGGGGTAAACAACATGGGCTCCCTTGATCCAAGATCGGCGGCAGAAATAGCGAAGCTCTACGGAATCAGAATTTATACCATCGGAATCGGCACCATGGGGCAGGCACCCTACCCTGTGCAAACACCGTTCGGGATGCAAACCCAGATGATGGAAGTCAAAATCGACGAGCCCCTGCTGATGGAAATTGCAAAAGGCACCGACGGGAGATATTTCCGTGCGACAAACAATGCCAAGCTTCGCGCCATATACCAGGAGATCGATAAAATGGAGAAATCAAAGATCGATGTCACCGAATTCCGGAAGAAAAAGGAGGAGTTCCTGCCGCTCGTGCTGCTTGCGTTTATTTTAATCGGGCTGGAAATGCTGCTGAGATACCTCTATTTGAAGAACATACCGTAAGGGAAAACGAATATTCAATGTTGAAAAACGAATAGCATTTAACTAAAAATTTCAAAATTGTTTCGATTTGCTCACATATTTTATCTCTATCTGATTGCGGTGATTCCGGTATTCACGGTATTGCTTGTCCTGTTCCTGGTATGGAAGAAGAGGACAATGGCCAAATACGGCGATTTGAGCGTGATCCGGCAACTGATGCCTGATTATTCACCCGTCAAAACTGTTGTAAAATTTATCCTGGTCATGCTGGCCCTTGCCTCCCTGGCCGTGGCCCTAGCCGATCTGCAAACAGGCTCACGGCTGGAAAAGGTCAAGCGGAAAGGAATCGACCTCATGATTTGCCTGGATGTTTCAAATTCGATGATGGCCCAGGATATCAAACCAAACAGGCTTGAACGGGCCAAACAGTCCATCGTAAGGCTGATCGACAACCTGGAGGGCGACCGGCTTGGGATCATCGTATTTGCCGGGAAGGCATACACGCAATTGCCCATTACCACAGATTATGCTGCGGCAAAAATGTTTACTTCCGCTATCAGCACCGGCATTGTTCCAACCCAGGGAACGGCCATTGCGGAGGCGATCGAGTTGGCTGCGGGCAGTTTCGGCGAGTCAAAACACAATAAGGCAATCGTGGTGATCACCGACGGGGAGGATCACGAGGGGAACGTACTGGAACAGGCAGAAGCAGCAGTCAAGAAGAATATCACGATCTACACTATTGGCATGGGTTTGCCTGAAGGCGCCCCGATCCCGGTATATAGCGGGAATATTCAAACCGGGTACAGGAAGGACAGGGAAGGACAAACCATTATGACCAAACTGGACGAAACATTGCTGCAGCGGATAGCGAGTGTCGGCAAGGGAATGTATGTTCGTGCAACCACCTCGGAAACCGGGCTCTCCAAGATTTTCGACGACATCAGTAAAATCGAGAAATCTGAAATCGAGGAGAAACAGTTCAGCGACTATGAGGACCGCTTTCAGTATTTCGTTGCCCTTGCACTTTTCCTGCTGATACTGGACCTGTTTGTGTTTGAACGCAAAACCCAATGGTTGAAACTTTTTAAACCGTTTGACTCAAATTCCAAATGAGATACGTCATCATAATAATTATACTTTTATTCGCTGGTGCAGGTCTGTTCGCTCAAAAGGAGAATGGGCTGCTGCGGCAGGGAAACCGGAAGTTTGACAAAGGTGATTACAAGGAGGCTGAAAAGGATTACCGGAAGGCGCTTGAGATCAATAAGGAGTCGGTAAAAGGACAGTTCAACCTGGGAACCGCTGTTTATAAAAACAGCAACTATGAGGAAGCTGCCAGGATTTATAATAATTTAGCGGAAAAGAATGTTGATGGCGAGGTGAAATCAAAGGTGTTTCATAACCTGGGAAACTCCTATCTTCAGTCAAAAGAGTACGAGAAAAGCATTTTAGCTTATAAAAATGCCCTGATGAACGACCCGAAAAGCGTCGACACCAGGTACAATCTTGAATATGCCAGAATGATGCTGAAAAAACAGCAGCAGCAACAGCAGCAGAACAAGGATAACAAAGACAAGAAAGACGATAAAAAGGACCAGAAGGATAAAAAGGATCAGAACCAGGATCAGAAACAAAAGAATGATCAGCAGAAACAGCCGCAGGATCAGAAAAAGATCAGCAAAGAGGATGCGGAACGGATGCTGGAAGCAATGAAGAACGATGAGAAGAAGACAATGCAAAAGGTGAAAAAGGAAAAAGCCAAAGTGCAGGTTATCGGGATTGAAAAGGATTGGTAAAGAGCTGAACAGTATGATTAAAAAAGTCGTATTTTCTTTTATTGCAATGGTATTGCTTTCCGCAACCTCTTTACAGGCCCAGGACATACGTCTTACCGGGCAGGCCAGGCAGGTTGTGGCCGTCGGTGAAACGTTCACGCTTGTTTATACGCTCAATGCTCAGGGTAGCGGGTTTCGCGGCCCGAATATCCAGGGCTTCGACCTTATCAGCGGACCCAATACCAGCACAAGTTCAAGCATCCGCTCGGTAAATGGCAGCACGACAATGTCAATCACCTACACCTTCACTTACCTGTTGCAG
Source organism: bacterium (assembly GCA_037141055.1). Classification (GTDB taxonomy): domain Bacteria; phylum Bacteroidota; class Bacteroidia; order Bacteroidales; family FEN-979; genus CAIVAT01. Next base: position 18,917 of record JBAXDH010000050.1, read on the forward strand.
GCCAACAGGGAAGGGAACTTTGAAATTCCTGCTGCGAGCGTTACGGTCAACGGGAAGCAGATGTCATCAAATACGGTTACGATCAAGGTGGTTAAAAATGCCAATGCCTCAGGCAATCAAAACCAGGGAACAGGTAATCAAAACAGGGGAGGGGCGTCCCAGGGTGTGGTTACCGGCACCAGCAACGACGTTTATATCAAAGCCTTTGCCTCCAATTCAAATCCGATGCAGGGTGAAGGAATTGTGGTCACGTATAAGATTTTCACCAAGGTCCCCATTGCTCAGATCAATATCAGCAAGCTCTCTTCGTTTTCAGGATTCTGGTCGCAGAACCTGATGAAGGAAAATGACAAACTGCAGCAATCGCAGCAGGTTATTGACGGAGAGCAATACATTGTCGCAGATATCCGGAAAATTGCGTTGTTCCCGCTGAAAAGCGGCCGCCTTGTGATTGATCCGCTTGAACTGGCATGTGTTGCTCAGGTGAGAAGGCAAACCAAGACAAAGACCGGGGATCCGTTCTTCGATGATTTTTTCAATGACTCTTTTTTTAATTCCGGTGTCGCCAATGTTGAAAAAACCCTGAAATCCAACCCGGTGGTTATTACCGTTAAACCGCTTCCGGAGGAAGGCAAACCAACCGATTTCAGCGGGGCTGTCGGCAGTTTTACATTCCATTCGGAGGTTGACAAAACACGGCTGAAAACCAACGAGGCTGTGACCCTGAAATGTACGGTAAGCGGCAGGGGCAACATTCAGCTTATCGACAAGATGAACGTCTCTTTCCCTCCTGATTTTGAAAGTTATGATCCCAAAGTGACGAGCGATATTCAAACCACCGCAGCAGGGATATCTGGAAACCAGGTGTTCGAGTACCTGCTGATCCCGAGGAAGCCGGGGAAATTCAGCATCAAACCCATTACCTTCAGTTATTTTGACCTTGATAAAAAGCGGTATGTGTCACTCTCCAGTCCGGAGTTTGCGCTCGACGTTGAGAAAGGTTCCGGGGAAGCCGGAGCTGTGATGACCTATTCCGGGGCAAACAAGGAAGAGATAAAATACATTGGCAGTGACATCAGGCATATCAAGGATACTAACTTCAGCATGGTGATTGCCGGTTCCCGGTTTTTTCTCTCCCTCGGATTCTGGATGCTGCTGGTCGTTCCGCTGGTGCTTTTCCTTTTATTCCTGGTACTGTGGAGGAAACTGGCTGCACGGCGCAGCGATACTGTACTGATGAAGAATCTGAAGGCAACAAAAATTGCACGGAAAAGACTGCAGAAGGCCGAGGAATTTCAAAAAGCAAACCAGCAGGACAATTTTTATATTGCCATTTCACAGGCTCTCTGGGGCTACCTGAGCGACAAATTCAGCATACCCATGGCCGAACTCAGCATCGACTCGGTGCATGAGGCCCTCGTCCGCAAAAACGTGAGTGAGACCATCATCTCACAGTTTGCCGATACCCTGAACAATACCGAATTTTCGCGGTTCGCACCCGGGGAAAAAACAGTGAACATGGAGCGGATTTATAACGAGGCTCTTGAAATAATAACAAAAATGGAAAGGGAACTGAGATGAAAAATTGGAGACCTTTTGCCATCGCAGTTATTCTTCTTCTTTTTGCAATTACTGCGTTTCCGGCCGCAGAACAATTGCAGGTCGCCAGGGCAAACAAGGCATATTCCGCCGGATCGTACAGCGTGGCTGCTGACCTGTACCTGAAAGTTGCCGAATCCGGGTATGCCTCTCCCGAACTTTATTACAACATGGGGAATGCGTTTTTTAAAATGAATGACAACGCCCGGGCGATTCTCTGGTACGAACGTGCCCTGCGGCTTGATCCGGGAAGTGAAGACATCAACTTTAACCTGAATGTGGCGAATACGAAAATCTCAGACAAAATCGAACCGCTGCCGGAACTCTTTTACAAAAGGTGGTTCAACGGATTAGTCCAGGTCTCTTCGACCGATACATGGGCCATGATGTTTATTTTCATGGTTATCAGCGGGCTGCTTTGCCTTGTGCTGTACTTCGCCTCCAGGGTGCTGATATTGAGAAAAATAGGTTTCTGGACTGCATCGGGGCTGTTCATTCTCGCACTTTTTACCTTTTTGCTGGCCTGGAGCGGATACAATCATACCCAATCGGCGAATGAAGCAATAATTTTCGCCCCCACCATAACAGTCAAGAGTTCGCCGGATGATAAAAGCACCGATTTATTCGTGTTGCATGAAGGCACCAAAGTGCAGCTTCTGGATAATATCAGCGGGTGGTATGAAGTACGGATTGCCAATGGCAGTGTGGGCTGGCTCCCGAATAGCTCCCTGGAAAAAATCTGAATAAACTTTCCGTTCAACGGACAATTGTCCCTTCTTGCCGAAGAAATCATCCTGCAGGTAAAATAATTTTGCGGGATACGTTTTTTGCTTTATATTTGTTCGATTAATGGCATCATGGTTTCATGGCTTCCTATCCATTGATTATCGCGGGTTTAGAAAATATTAATTCAAGAAATATATAAGTCAAATTAAAAAGAGTGGTATGAAAAACAGATTTTTACCCAATGGCCTGATTACAGCTTTCTTAGGACTTTCCTTGCTTTTCTTTACGGTATTTTCGATGGCTGGCCAGCCAGGAAATCCGGAACTTCGGAAATTTGACGGATCACGGTGGGAAACCATACGTGCCAACCAGAACACGGGCATGGTGAATCCGCAGGATGTGATCAAAGCTCGTCAGCAGGCTGAATCTCTTCGGTTTAAATCCACTTCGGGCGCGATGGGCCTCAATTGGCTGCCTGTCGGACCTGATAATTTTACAGGACTTGTATGGACGGCGATTTTCGATAACCAGGACCCGGCATATCTTACGATTATTGCAGGTTCTTCCACCGGAGGACTCTGGAAATCAATCAACATGGGACTCACATGGAATCCGATGCTCGTCCAAAACAATCTTGTTCCCAAAGTTTCGTCTATGGTGCAGGCTTCGGATGGCACCATCTACGCTGCAACGGGAGTTTCCACCTGCAAGACGGTTAAATTTAACGGCAACGGAATTTTTCGCCTCAACACCACGGGCGATTTCAGCCTGATCCCCGGCACCATGGGAAATCCTGATTTTAACGGGGTAACCAAACTTGCGATCAACAAGCAATCGGGTCGTATTTTCGCTGCCACCTATGGCGGCGTGTATTACAGCGATAACGGGAACGACTGGGTCAAGGCACTTCCCGGCTATGCAATGGATGTTGTTGTCGGCCCCGACGGCACGGTTCTTATGGAAGTTGGTGATTCTGCCTACATGGCCCCGGCCGGTGATCTCAGCGCCCGCGTAACCCTTACAACAGGCAACGTGAATGCATTGCCTAAAACCGGTTTTGGATGGATGACGTTTGCCATCGCACCGTCCGACGCAAATGTTATGTATGCCAGCTTAAGCGGCAATGATGGCAAAATGATGAGCATTTACACTTCCATCGATAAGGGTGCTACCTGGTCGGTGGTATTTCCCAATAATCCTTCATTTGAACCTTTTGGCGCCGGTTATGGCTGTTATTCTAACACAATGGCTGTTTTTCCGAACGATCCTGATAAGTTGTTCCTGGGGGGTGTGAATATGTGGTACGGTCAGCGTGTACTTTCGACAGGCTACTATAACTGGGAACAGGTTAGTTTTGGCAGTTTTGGAAACCTGAGTCCCTATTTTGCTCCTTCGTATCATCACAGTTACATGTTCCGTCCGAATAGCGCCAACGAACTCGTTATGGCAACAGACGGCGGGGTTACTCTGGCAACCGTTGGTTCTGCAGGGGTTACTTTCCAGACCAGCAATAAAAACATGGAATCCGGTCAGTTTAATTCGGTTACATTCTCCGCTCAGAAAAGTTTTGTCATGGGGGGCGGTGACCGTGTCGGTACTCTTGCATTGGGATATTTTTACCCCAGCCAGGTGAACAGCGCTTATGAAGGTTACCAGGTTTACAGAACCGATGCCAGTGCACTGGGTGACAATTATCAGCCGCAGCCTGCCAGTTTCGGTGGAAACGGGGGTTCCTGCGTATGGTCAAACATTGACTCAAAAATAGCCGTTTATACCAAATATAAAGGTGCCCCTGCAATCAGGCGCCAGGATTTTACGGATATCTACAATTATAATAACTTTTCAGCTGCAGTTGATACAGTTTCTTCCGCTTATGTGCCGATGCAGCTTTGGGAGAGTTTCAAATTTACCCAGACTCACGACAGTGTCAGATACTATGCCCGGGTGGAAGCGATTCCCGCCGGTACTACGATCATGGTGCCGAGTTTGTCAAACAAATTCATGTTTCCGTATGTCACCCCGGTGGCGATTCCAAAAGACGACAGCCTCATGGTTCCGGATCCGATTGCCAGCCGTTTCATCATCTATGGTGATTCCGACCTCGTCCGTGGAATTTACATGACCAATGACATGCTGAAATTTAACAAGGAAACCGAATATTTCTGCCTTTTCAAGGATAAGGTTACCAACGATCCCGTTACTGCCCTGTCCGTTTCTGCCGACCTGAATACAACATGGGCGGGGACCAAAGCCGGCCGGCTCATCCGTTTAACCGGATTGATCAATGCCTATGATTCGGCAACAGCCAATATTACCAGCTCCCAGTGTGTTATTGTTGATACGGTCTATGCCAACACGCCATTCACCGGCCGCGTTGTAACTTCCATTTCGATCGATCCCAGTAATTCGAATCATGTCCTGGTGACCCTCGGAAATTACGGAAATCAGAATTATGTTTATTATTCGCAAAACGCCGGTGACGTGTCACCATTATTTGCATCAGTTCAGAGCAACCTGCCACAGTCGCCGGTTTACACCGGGCTGCTTGAAATGCACGGAGGCAATGCCATCCTGGGAACCGATCTTGGTGTGTTCACGACTACCAGCCTGAATTCAGGTTCACCTCAATGGGCGGCCGATATGCAAAATATCGGAGATGTCGCTGTTACAGATATTCGCCAGCAAGTTTTGAGGGATTATCACATCCAGAACCTGGGTGTTATCTACCTCGCATCTTATGGCCGTGGCCTGTGGATGGATACCACCTATTACTCCCCTGTTGGAATCGACCCGGTGAATGTGCACGTGAATAACCATGACAGGCTTATCCTGAACCCGAACCCGGTAAAGGACAATCTTTGCATCAGCTATGAAAATGAGGCATCCGGGAATCTCAACCTGTCGGTATACGATCTCACCGGTCATCTTCTGATCACTTCCCCGCTGGGCCTTCAGCCCAAAGGCACCTTCAGGGCAAGTGTCAACTTAGGCGGACTGGTCCATGGCACGTATGTGGTCAAAGTCGGGAATGCTTCCGGTAAAATTGTAAAGCTATAATTTCAGCTTGTCAAATCGCACAAAAAAGGAGGGCTGCCCGTATGAGCAGCCCTCCTTTTTTGTGGTGTGCCGGATTGTTAACTGAGTGATTTCTTGAAATCCTGCAGAATCTTGGTGTCTTCTGCAGAGATGTATCCTATTTCGAGTGCTTTCTGAATCAGGTGGTCATAATCGGTAAGTGTGATCAGCGCACAGTCTGCATCTTTAAAGGCTTTCTCTGCCTTCGCCAGGTTGTAGGTGAAAATGGCCAGCATTCCTTTGATATTGCATCCTGCGTCGCGAAGAGCCTGCACAGCTCCAAGGCTGGATCCCCCGGTAGAGATGAGATCTTCAATAACAACAATGCGCTGCCCTTCCCTGACTTCCCCCTCAACCTGGTTTGTAAGCCCGTGTTCTTTCTTTCCAGAACGAACATACGAAAAGGGCAGCCCGAGTTCCTGGGCGACAAGCGCACCCTGGGCGATACCGCCTGTGGCAACACCGGAAATTGCCTCGGGTTCAAAGTTGTTTTCTTCAATGGCCCTGACCATGTTCTGCCGTATGAACGTACGGATTTCGGGATAGGAAAGTGTGATCCTGTTGTCGCAATAAATAGGTGATTTGATTCCGGAAGCCCATGTAAACGGTTCTTTGGGGCTGAGCTTCACGGCCTTTATTTTAAGAAGCAGCTCGGCAGTTTTTAATGCAATGTCCTTGTTGTAAATCATGTGGTTGTTCTTTTATTCAAAAGGCAAAGGTAGCAAAAATAAGAAGCTTCACAAAGCGCTGTTAATCTGAAAAAACGTAATTTTAACCCGAAAATTTTGTCCTATGAAAATGTTTCTGAATGAACGTCCTGTTGAGTTTGTCCAAGTGGTGCCGGAGGTTTTATCTGCAGCCGATATGGTGATTGAATTCGATTCGGCGGAGCAATTAAAGTCTTCATGGGAAGAGTTTCAGCGGTATGAAAAGTACAGGACAATGGTCGTTGTTGACAAAGGATTTCTTCCGGGCAAATCATCCGTTGCATTTGAAACATTCATCTCCTTTTTTAAATTCATACCTGCAGCCGGCGGACTTGTTAAAAACGAAAAGGGAGAGTATCTTTTCATTCACCGGCTTGGCCATTGGGATCTTCCCAAAGGAAAAATAGAGAAAAAGGATAGTGCTGTTCCCGATGGTTCCCGGGATGATTCCGAATCTGCCCGCAATGCTGCGATCCGCGAGGTGAAGGAAGAAACAGGCCTCAAAACAATAGTTGTTACTGGCGAAATTTTATCTACCTGGCACATTTACATGGCGAAAGAGAGGTGGATCCTGAAAAGAACCAGGTGGTTTGAAATGGAAGCCGATACAGGCCAGGCCCTGAAGCCCCAGGCAAGTGAAGGAATCTTTCTTGTCAAGTGGACCAATCCCAGCACAATTCATTGCATTTTGGCACACACCTACGCATCGATCAGGGAGCTTCTCGTCAATACACTTTTCTGATCAGGAAATAATCCCCGGGGTTATTTAACATCGGCCTGGAAGCGGAATCCAAGGCGCTTGCCTGTGCTTATTGACATCGCATCAAGAGTGGTTTGCATTTCGGCGACAGTAACCTCTTTGATGGTGTCGTACGGAGGTGTAAGCAAATCGAAATTCAGGGTATACAGAACAGACGAATGGATAATCGTCTGGATGGCTTTCAAGTCCAGGACATTGTTTGGAAAGTTGTTGTACAGCAGTCCGATTTCCCGCTTGCCTTCCGTAAAATAATGCTGTTCCCGGTTGACGAAAATCCGGCCGATGCAATAACCGATATCCGTGGTACGGTTATATTTAAAGGAGTCGGCAAGGAAGTTAAAGATGTGGATGATGCCACAATAGGACCTGGATTTGTCTTCCCGGATATAGCCACTTTTCATAACCATATGATCGCGCGGAATCTCAAAGACATTGGAATGCATGAAAAATATCAGGATATCCGATCCGAATTTGAGTTGAAACTCAAAAGCACCCCTGTCGGTATATTCAAATAAAACAGGAAACGGGGCCTTCTTCATTTTTCCCTGGTTTGACCTGATAAATGTCTCACTTTCACTTTTAAAAAGGTTGAACACTTCAAGGGTTTTATGATACACCTCCTGCTTCAGCGTACTTTTTTCAAGGATGGAGTTGATGAGCGATTTGGAGTTGGTTACGATTTCGGACATGGCATGTGCTTTAAATACAAAAATAAGAATTTATTCATTGACCGGATTATTGCTGTTTTTTT
>JBAXDH010000051.1:0-26474 GCA_037141055.1 bacterium
TCTCAATATAAGGACGCACCACGGTGCATCTCAATATAAGGACGCACCACGGTGCGTCCCAACAATTAAAATAAATATCTAACCCAAAAATAGGAGAAACAACCCATGGACGAAATGCAAGAAATCATCAAGGCTTACGTAATCAAAGAATACGTTGAGGATGACACAGAATTAACCTACGATTCCCCGCTGATTTCGGGAGGCATCGTTGACAGCTTTTCAATGGTATCGCTGAAACGCTTCCTGGAGAACAAATACAACATCTCCATTCCCGACGATAAAGCGACTCCGGAAGCCTTCGATTCGGTGAACAAGATTTGCGTACTGGTGAGAGAATATCTAAAATAAGGAGGTAAAAATGGCTTATAGCGACAAAACCCGCGGGATGTATTCAGAAATCCTCACCGGCCTGACAAGTGCCGGGTTGTTCAAACAGGAGCGTTACATCCATTCAGCCCAGGCTGCCGACATTGAAGTTGAATTTCCGGCAGGTGCCTCTTTGAAGAAAGTAATCAACATCTGCGCAAACAATTACCTTGGCATGTCAAGTCATCCCGAGGTGGTCAAAGCAGCCCACGCAGGGCTTGATTCACATGGTTACGGCATGTCCTCCGTCCGATTTATATGCGGAACCCAGGATATTCACCGCACGCTGGAACAAATGGTTACCAAATTCCTTGGAACCGAAGACACGATACTTTTCCCATCCTGCATGGATGCAAACGCCGGCGTATTTGAAGCAGTTCTCACTAAGGATGACGTGATGATCTCCGACCGCCTGGTTCATGCTTCCATTATCGACGGCATAAGGCTATGCAGCGCCATGCACGACACTTTCAAGCATTCCGACATGGAACACCTGGAAGAAAAACTGCAGTTGCACAACGACAAAAGGCTGAAGCTTGTTATCACCGACGGGGTTTTCTCCATGGATGGCGACACGGCGAAGCTGGACAAAATGGTGGAACTGTGCGAAAAGTACGATGCCCTGCTGTTCGTCGATGATTCCCATTCAAGTGGCTTCATTGGAAAAACCGGCCGCGGAACGCACGAGCAATATGGCGTGATGGGAAAAATCGATATCATCACCACCACGTTCGGGAAAGGCCTGGGTGGAGCATCGGGCGGTTGCGTGTCAGGACGGAAGGAACTTGTGGAAATGTGCCGCCAGAAGGCGCGCCCATACCTTTTCTCAAACACCATTGCACCCCCGGTGGTTGCCGGTGTGATCAAGGTCCTTGAGATCCTCTCGGCATCGACCGACCGGCGCGACAAGTTGGAAAGCAATACCGCTTTCTGGCGCAAGGGGCTCATCGAGGCAGGACTGATCATCAAGGCAGGGGATACCCCGATTGTTCCGGTGATGCTGTTTAATGCCAAACTGGCCCAGGATGTTTCCCGCGACCTGTATGATGAGGGCATCTATGCGATCGGGTTCTTCTTCCCGGTGGTTCCCCAGGGACAGGCACGCATCCGCACCCAGATTTCTGCAGGTCATGAAATTCACCACCTCGAAAAAGCACTCGAAGCTTTCAAAAAGGTTGGCAGGAAATATGACATCCTTGGAAAGAGCAAGCAGGAGATTATTGAAAGATACGGAATGTAATATTACCCCACCCCAGTGCCCCTCCCTAATTTGGGGAGGGGTTGGGGAGGGGCATAACCCCTTACTTTTATGGAACAAAAATTAGCAAACCCCGCCCCATTGGGCCTCATGGGTTTCGGGATGACCACCGTTCTGCTGAATATTCACAACGCCGGCTTTTTCCCCGTCAGTGCCATGGTGCTGGCCATGGGCATCTTCTATGGCGGCATTGCCCAGGTCATCGCGGGCATCCTTGAATTTAAAAAAGGAAACACCTTCGGACTCACGGCTTTTACGTCATACGGGATGTTCTGGCTCACCCTGGTGGCCCTTTGGCTCCTGCCGGAAATCAGCAGCGGCAAAGGAATAAAAACAGAAGAACCCTACATGGGCTGGTACCTTTTCATGTGGGGTGTGTTCACTTTCTTCATGTGGTTGGGCACCTTCGGCAAAAGCCGGGTTCTCCAGTTTGTTTTCCTTTCGCTGTGGATTTTGTTTTTCATGCTGGCGGTCCGCGACTGGGCTGAATCACCTGTCATTGGCACAATAGCCGGTTATGAAGGGATCATATGCGGTCTGTCTGCCATCTACCTTGCCATGGCTGAAGTGCTGGAAGAAGCAAGGGGGAAAAAGATTCTGCCCTACTAGCGCTTAACCCGAATTACAGGGCAAATGCCGGCTAAATCGCCGGGTTAGTCAAAATATTTTTCTCCTGTGCCAGGGATGTCCTATTTTTGGCATCAATGATGATCCGGAAAGTGCTGCAACTTGGTTTTCTCTCGTGGATATTGCCGGTCATGGCGATCACCGGGAGTGTGTTTCCCGGAACTGCGCTTGCACAGGGGTATGACGACCCCCTTGATTCCTTGAAACTTGCAAAGAAGAATATCGTTGCCATTCGTGTGTCAACTCCTCCGAAGATAGACGGCCATCCTGACGAAGCGATATGGAAAACAGCGCCTGTTGCCGGTGAATTTGTCGAATATACTCCCAGGAGCGGCACCCTGCCCGCATTCCGCACGGAGATCAGGTTTGCGTATGACGACATGGCGGTGTACATCCTGGCCGTGATGTTCGACCCCCATCCCGACAGCATCTGCAGGGAACTCGGCCGCCGCGATCAGATAGAGGGCCTCAATACCGACTACATTTCCTTTGACATACTGCCTTACAACGACGGGCTGAACATGTACGAGTTCAAAGTGAGTCCCGCGAACCTGCAGAATGACTGCAAATATTCGGCCATCGGGCAGGACATTACCTGGGATGCGGTTTGGGAAAGCGCCGCAATCATAACCGACTCGGCCTGGATTACGGAAGTGAAGATACCCTATTCAGCCTTGCGGTTCCCAAGGGTGGAAAACCAGGTTTGGGGCATCAATATGTGGAGGAACAACCTCCGCCGGCATGAGTATTCCACATGGAGCTGGGTGGACAATAAATCGCAGGACATCTTCCGATATTATGGAACGCTGACGGGCATCCGGGAGATAAAGCCGCCGGTAAGGCTCTCTTTTGCGCCTTACCTGGCAGGGTATCTCGAAAAAAGCCCGGAAAACAAAAACTGGTCCTGGCTCCTGCGGGGGGGGCTCGATGTTCGCTATGGCATCAATGAGAGCTATACGCTTGACATGATGCTGATCCCCGATTTCGGCCAGGTCCAGTCGGACGACCAGGTTCTGAATCTTTCTCCATTCGAGATCCGGTACGACGAAAAACGCCAGTTTTTCACGGAAGCTACAGAATTGTTCAACAAATGCGAAATATTCTATACCCGCAGGGTTGGCAGTACTCCCAAAAACTATAGCCGGGCGTACGACAGCCTGGGGCCAAACGAGCAGGTGAACAAAAACCCGGACCAGACACGTATCATTAACGCCACCAAAATATCCGGAAGGAACGCCAGAGGCCTGGGCATCGGGTTCTTCAACGGGATGACAACGAATACCTGGGCGGATGTACTGGATACCGTTACCGGGGCTTCGCGCAGGATCATGACCCAGCCGTTTACCAACTACAATGTGCTTGTTGTTGATCAGAATCTGAAAAACAATTCCTACGTTACCCTGATCAACACCAATTACTGGTCGCCCGACAATAATTACTCCGCAAACGTCACGGGTGCTGAAACCAGCATCAGGAACAGGAAAAGCACCCTGCAGGTCCTTGGCCGCTTCAACCTGAGCCAGAAGTATGCCGGGGGAGTCCACCCCGATTTTGGTCACCAGTACATGGTGGCTTTGTCAAAGCCAAGCGGGAAATTCCAGTACCAGCTGCTCCGCCAGGAAACGAGCAATACGTACGATCCGAACGACATGGGGTTTCTGCTGTACAACAACGAAACATACAACCGCCTGCAGCTTTCATATTATACGTTCGATCCGTTCTGGATTATCATCAATTCGCAGACCGATTTCCAGGCCATCTATTCAACGCTTTACAAACCCTATAGTTTTAAAACCCTCGAATTCGCGTTAAACAATACCACGACATACCTGAAATACTGGATCAGTTCCTTTACCATCGGGATACAGCCGCTGGGGTTCAATGATTATTATGAGCCTCGCTACTGGGGGCGTGTTTATAAGAAACCCTGGAATTATTACGACACATGGCGGTTTTCATCGGACGGAAGAAAACCTTTCAGGTACATGCATAACTTCTCATACAATTTCAGTTCCGGGAACAACAATATAACGTATGCCTTCGGCCTCACCCCGAGGTTCAGGTTCAGCGACCGGTTTTCGCTCACCCTGGATGTGCAGTATGAAATGGATCTGAATAATTATGGCTGGGTGAATACCTCGTATGACGCAGCAAATAATCCGACGATCTTTTTCGGACGCAGGGACATCCGGACCGTCAGCAATATTCTCGGCGCCAGGTACATTTTCAGTACAAAGACATCGCTCTCCCTGCGTGCGCGGCACTACTGGTCGCAGGCAAAGTATCTTTCCTTTTATACCCTTGGCGAGGATGGTTATCTTAATTCTTCGGATTTCATTGCCGGTCAGAACATCAATTTCAATGCGTTCACCCTCGACCTGCAGTTCGTGTGGTATTTTGCCCCCGGAAGCGAAATCAGCGTTGTCTGGAAGAACCTTGTCAACACCATGGGCGAACAACTTGTTTACAACTATGTTAACGACCTTGGCAACACCCTGAATGCCCCCCAGTCAAACAGTTTTTCGGTCAGGGTACTCTATTACCTCGATTACCTGAACATAAAAAAGGTCTTTTCCAAAAAACAGCAACCTGCCGGGCTGTGAAAGGATTTTATCTACCTTAGCGGCAAAATTGTATAAAAATGAAACACGTAGTTAAGTCGATCGCCATCCTGGCCCTGTTCATTCTTCAGAGTTCATTGTTCACTGCCATCGGGCAGACTCCGGTCAAACCATACAATGAAAAACAGGATGCCCGGGCCGACCTGAAAAAAGCGGTCTCGCAGGCTCAGAAGGAAAATAAAAATGTCCTGGTGCAATTTGGAGGAAACTGGTGTTCGTGGTGCATGCGGTTTCACGCACTTGTGAAAGGCGACCCGTCGGTTGATTCACTGATGAAAGAAAATTATGTGTACATGCTGCTGAACGTTCCGCAGGAGAAATCGAAACGGGATTACAACCTTTTCAGTGAGTTCGGCTATCCGAACCGGTTTGGTTATCCGGTATTTGTGATTCTTGACAAAAACGGGAAGAAGCTGAACACACAGGACTCGGATGCGTTTGAATACTTCAATCCAAATGTGAAAGGGTATGATACCACGAAAGTGAAGCGTTTTCTCACCATGTGGACCCCGAAGGCGCTTGATGCCGAGACCTACAAGAGTATGGTAAAGTAAAATCCTTCTTCAATCGTTATCCCGCATCCCGCATCCCGCATCATCATGCTCCTCCCGGTATTTTGTACCCGATTGCTTCCCGCGGTTGATTTTCCTCTCTTATCAGTTCTTTGATGGCTTCAAATACCAGCAGGAATTTCTGATCATATTTTTCCTCCAGGGAATCAATACGTGTTAACAGATCTTTATTTGTATCTATCAACTGCCGGAGATTTACAAAGGCCCTCATGATGGCGATATTGACCAGAATCGCTCTTTTTGAACGCAATACACTGGAAAGCATAGCTACACCCTGTTCTGTAAACGCCATTGGGCGGGCACCGCCGAGGCTTCTTTTTGATGGTATCACAAATTGTGATACCATAATATCTGTCTCGTAATCAGATAATTGAAACATGAAGTCATCAGGAAATCGCTCTGAGTTTCGTCGAACTTGTTGTTTTAAAACTCGAGTTTCGATTTCATACAAACGGGCCAGGTCAAAATCAAACATGACCTTCTTCCCTCTTATGAAAAAGATACGTTGAGCAAGAAATTCTTCCTGTAATCTAATCGTAGTTTCCATTTTGCTTTTTCCTGCTTAATCAGAAAAAAGCAAAAAGGTAATACATGGATTCCGGATATTTACAAATTAAAAATTGTAGTAAGCCCCCAAAAGAATTCTCAGGTTTCCAACCTCTTTTGAATTTGAAACCAGCCCTTTCCCGGTGGTTGTGCCATAAGCAGCAACGGTGTAGTCAAGTTCCGAGGTGAGTTTGAGTTTGCTTACTGTCCATATCAGGCGCGGGGCAATACGGTACAGGTAATCGATGTTTGCACCGCGCGAATAGTATGGCCCGGTTACATCGGTGCCGGCGCCGAGATTTTTGCTGAACCCGCCAAAGATGCCTGTCGTCCATTTTGTTCCGTTGGTTTTAAAATCGGCCCACACGGAGGCGGTAGTCACAGTTGCATAATCGACGATACCCCGCAGCGGATCGATTGTGCTTTTTACGGCGTATCCGCCAATCATGTTAAAGGCGTAACAATTACCACCGTATACACCTCCGATTTTGAGGGTCACTTTTGGCAATTTGAGTTTGGCAAAAAAATTGGCGGTCAGGGCAGTCGATTTTGCGTCGGTTTTGTAATTTACAACAACGGCATCGTGATGGACTACGAGGTTATTGACCACTGTATCGTAGGCAGCCTTTTTAGTGACGTCGGTTCCCAGGCGGGGTGTCAGGACAAGGTAGTCAATACTGGCTCCGATCAGGAATTCGGTTTTTTTCGCCGCATTGATGAGTATATATTGCAGCTGGAATGCGAATTCAGGGATGATGGAATTGCGGAGGTACTTCGGACTGGCACCGTCGGGGCCGTTGCTGGTTACGTCAACCTGCGAAACTGCGGCGATCATTCCCTTGAAATGGCCCAACTGCCCGGAGAGCCGCAATTGCGGGTTTCTTGTAAACACAAGGAAGGGAGCACCGCCGTTTATCGAAACAGTTTCAGGCGTGCATGACTGAACATACAGCGGATGCCAGGTCTGGCCAAGCAACAACTCCATTTTTGTCCAGGTTAATTTTACAAAGGCATGCCGCAGTCTGAATGAATTGATGTTGGCATTGATGTTCCCGTAAAATTCGCCCTCGATTACCCCGGATGTTCTGGCTTTGAAAATATCGGGGCCGGTGATGCTGCCGGTTACCCTGGTCTGAATGCTCAGTATATTATAAGTGCCTTTGGCATTGATGTCATTGCCTTCGGCATCGGGTTTTACATTTTCGGGATAAAAAAGCCACTGCCCTTCGCGTGCCATCACCGTCTGGCGGGTGTCAAAGAACACGTCTGTATTTACAAATCCTGTAAAAATAATTCCAAACAAAGGCGTTTTTTTTATTTCCGGAGATGCCTGTTTCTGCATGGTATCTGCTTTGGTGACCGGATTTTGTGCAGGAAGCTGAGTCGTCACCATGAGCATCCCGGCAAGTGAAATCGTAAGCAAATGTTTCATCAAATGAATGGTTTTAAAAACGAGGTGCAAAGGTGCGATTTTTTTAACAAGTGTGATTTTTTTAACAGATCATCTTTTTTGCGATGATAAATGCTCCGCCATAACCTTTTTCTAATCCGGAAATTACCCTTAAATTTGCCCCGAAAACCAACTTATCAGCATCCGTGCCTGCTTTGTTCCTTGCTCACCCGACCGCTTGTCCTCCTGTCTACTCGTCCACCTGAACCCATGAACATCCACAAACTCAACAACATCTTCAATCCGCAGCGGATCGCCCTCATCGGCGTTACAACCAACCCGAACAGCGTAAGCGGAAAGGTTCTGATAAACCTTGTTAATGGTGGCTTCCGGGGTGTGGTTTACCCTGTTAATCCGGATACCGAAGCTGTGATGGGAATACCCTGTTATTCCGGTGTTGCCTCGCTTCCTAAAATCCCTGACCTTGCCATCATCTGCTCCGCCGCTGAAAAAGTATTGCCAGTGATCAGAGAATGCGGAGAATTTGGTATCCGCGGAATCATCATCATGTCGGCTGGTTTCAGGGAAATTGGCGAAGAAGGGCAAAAGATTGAAGAACAGATAAAAGCCGAAATCCGCAAATATGACGGCATGCGGGTTATCGGCCCGAATTGCCTTGGGATCATTGTTCCCGGGCTCAAACTGAATGCCTCGTTTGCGGCAGGCATGCCCCAACCCGGGAACATCGCATTCATCTCGCAATCTGGTGCGCTGTGTACTTCCGTTCTCGACTGGGCCCTGGAAGGAAAAATCGGCTTCTCCCAGTTTGTCTCAATAGGGAACAGCATCGACGTCGAGTTCGGTGACCTTATAGACTATTTTGGTGAGGATGAAAATACGCATTGTATCATCCTGTACATTGAATCGATCCAGAATCCACGGAAATTTATGACCGCGGCCAGGGCATTTGCCCGCAAAAAACCAATCATTGTTTATAAAGCGGGAAGATTCCCCGAGTC
The DNA here is from genome assembly GCA_037141055.1 of bacterium. Classification (GTDB taxonomy): domain Bacteria; phylum Bacteroidota; class Bacteroidia; order Bacteroidales; family FEN-979; genus CAIVAT01. Next base: position 8,400 of record JBAXDH010000051.1, read on the forward strand.
AGCGCAGGTGGCAGCTTCTCATACGGGGGCCATGGCCTCGGAAGATGCGGTGTACGACGCCGCCTTCCAGCGTGCCGGGCTGGCCAGGGTCTATGAGATAGGAGATATCTTCAGTGTTGCCGAAATGATTGGCCGCAACAAATTTCCGAAGGGACCGCGCCTGGGCATCATTACAAATGCCGGCGGCCCGGGAGTGATGGCTACCGATGCGCTGATTGCTGCAAACGGAATCCTGGCAAAGCTTTCGGCTGAAACAATGTCTCAGCTGAATGAAAATCTGCCCGCCTACTGGTCACATGGCAACCCGGTTGATGTTTTAGGCGACGCCCGTGCAAAACGAATTGCCAAAGCCACCCAGATTGTGCTTGCCGACAAGGGTGTTGATGCTGTACTGGTGATCCTTACCCCGCAGGCCATGACCAACCCGAATGGTACTGCAAAAGAGATCAGCGCGCTTGTCTCGTCAACGCATAAACCAATCCTTGCTGCATGGCTCGGAGGGCAAAGCATGCATGAAGCCGATGACATCCTTGTCGAGAATGGCATCCCGTCGTATAAAACGCCGGAACAGGCCATCAGGGCTTTCATGACGATGGTTGCCTACAACCGTAACCTCGCAACACTCTACGAAACACCAAAGGATGTCCCGGTTGAATTTACGCTCGACCGGCCCCGGCTTCGCGAATCTTTCAACCAGGTGATCGCAGGGGAAGAAAATATTCTTTCCGAAAGTGTTTCTAAGGATATCCTTGAAACCTTTGGAATCTCGACAACAAAGCCTTTTTTTGCAGTCAATGCAGATGAAGCAGTCGAAATTTCAGGGCGCATCGGTTACCCTGTGGTCCTTAAAATTCACTCTGCTGATATTACGCATAAGTCGGATGTTGGCGGCGTTCAATTGAATCTGGGGAATGAAAAACTGGTAAGGGCTGCCTTTGAACGAATCATGGAGTCTGCCAGATCTAAACGTCCGGATGCGCGGATTGAAGGAGTGACCGTTCAAAAAATGGCTGTCGCAAAAGATTCGGTCGAAATGATCCTGGGCATTAAAAAGGATAAAGTTTTTGGTACGGTAATCATGGTTGGCATGGGAGGAATAACCGCCGAACTGTTTGGTGACAGGGCGTTGGGATTCCCGCCGTTGAATGAACGCCTGGCAAGATACATGATTGAATCACTGAAGATTTACCCGCTGCTCAGCGGTTACCGTGGCACTTCTGCTAAAAATATTGAGAAGCTCATCCAGGTCTTGATCCGGTTATCTTATCTTGCCGCCGATTATCCTGAGATTACCGAACTCGATATCAATCCACTGCTGGTGACACCAGATGATGTCATCGCCCTTGATGCCCGGATTGTGCTGGATCATTCGGCGTTACCCCGGGAAAATGACCCGTATTCACATCTTGCATTGCACCCGTATCCGGAGAAATACGTAAAATCAACGGTTTTACAGGATGGAACGGAGGTGCTTTTGCGCCCGATCAAACCGGAAGATGAACCGATGTGGCTTGCCATGCTTGGAACCTGCTCGAAAGAGGCTCTGTACAGCAGGTTCAGGTATTTTTTTCACTGGGAAACCCATGAAGTGGCCACCCGGTATTGCTACATAGACTATGATCGTGAAATAGCCATCGTTGCAGAAATATTGGAAGAAGGGCAGAAAAAACTGGTTGGTGTCGGCCGCCTTGTTGCCGATCCTGACAACGAAACAGTTGAATATGCCATCCTGATCCCCGATGCCTGGCAGCAAAAGGACCTGGGTAATATCATTACTGATTTTTGCCTCGAAGTGGCCGAAGGCCGGAAAATGAAAAAAATCGTAGCCCAGACCACCCCCGATAATAAAAGGATGATCTCGGTTTTTCAAAAGCGTGGCTTTGAAGTCAGGATCAACAACCATGATTCAACTGTTGACGTCATGAAAGTTCTATAATAAAATTCACTAAATCCCGTTTGTAAACCAAAATTGAGAAAAATGAAAAGAAACAGACTTTTTACCATTTGTACAATAGCAGTTTCAATGATTGTAATGGCCTCCTGCGGAATTGCCCCGCATCCGAATGAAAAAATCATCATCGGCACCTGGAGGCCGGTCAAGGTGGAGAAAGTGGTCGACTCCTCGGCATTACAGGCCGCAGCCTCCATGGCAGGCACTTCCACCCCGAATAAATCGAAAGACGGAAGGCCGGCAGGCGAAGGTGGCGGAGCCAGGAAAGAAGCAGCGCTCGACAGGCTTGTTCAGTCGGAAATGCGTGCAACCCTTGTCATATATGAGAATAAAACAGCTGTGAAAAACTTTCCCGGAAAACCGCTCCATGCCACCTGGAAAATGAAAGGCAAAGGCACGCGCATCGTTGCGAAGAATGTTGAAAATAAAATGAAATTTGTCATCGAAATACTGGAGATCAACAAGGAGCAGATCGTCGTCATTGAACACGCACAGGTCGGAGACATAAAAATTACCTATCAAAGACAATTTTAAAACTTTAATCATTTCTAAATCAGGGATGTGGTGATGCGCGTCCCTTTTTTTAATCACACAATGTTGAATCAGTCTAAATAAACATTATGTTTGCATACAAATTTATAAAACATAAGACATGACAAACCTATCAAGAATCATACTTTTTGCCGGGGCGATTGCGTCCCTCCAGATTTCAGGATGTTCGAAGACATCTGAAGTTATACCGGAAAACACACCAACTACATCCTCGGCACCGACCATCACAATCAATGATGGCTACGGGGCACTGGCTGCTGTACGTTCAGTTTCTTATACAACCGTGGCAGGAATTGTTATCCCGCTTGAGGTTAACACCGGAGTTGCAGTATTTTCAACAACAACCGGATCAGGCACATTCGTTGACGGAGGTACCGTAACGCTTAACACGAAAGCACTTGCCAAATCTTCCAATAATGCATACCTGTACCAGAATCTTACCGATCCATTATCGTTCAGCACGGTTACATGGAATGTTACCGGTTCCGCTTCGGTGCCGGCCATCAGTTATACCGACGACAGGCAAATTCCTGATTACACAGGTTTCTCCGCACTGCCCGCTGTCATCACCAAAACAGCAGGTGTTACCATCTCACTGGGTAGTGCGGTAACCAACGCCGACTCGATTTATGTAACGGTGACCGATTACAACAATCACCGGATCATGAAAAGAATGGCCGGAAATGCAAATGAATGCGTGATTGGTGCAACTGAACTTTCCGGTTTTACTGCCGGCCAGGGAATGGTGCAGGTATGCCCGTGGAACATGAAATCAGAAGATTTCAACGATAAAAAATTCTATTTCATTATTGAATCTGCCTTCACAAAACAGGGGATAACAATCAATTGATTTAGGATTGGATGATTGACGATTTTTCTGCCCAGACCGACAATCCTTTAATCGTCATTTCAATCGTAAATCGTCCAATCGTAAATTTTAAGAGGCTATCCTGTAATCACAGAAAACCTGCCCTTCCCGGCGGGTTTTTTTTTGCCGTGCAAATATTGACTCAAACACCCGATCTGGCTTGGTAACCTTGAAAATAAATTGTATTTTTGTATGCAGTTTCTTCCAAGTCTTTTAATATTAATGTCTTATCTCCCTACCCTATGAATTTCGAATTTACTGAAGAACAGATCATGATCCAGCAGTCAGCACGGGATTATGCTCAGCGCGAACTGATCAAAGACGTATTGGCACGTGACGCAAGTGCTGAATTTCCTACACAACATGTTAAGGCTCTTGGCGAACTTGGATTCCTCGGGATGCTGGTTGATACTAAATATGACGGCGGAGGAATGGATACCGTTTCCTACGTGCTGGCCATGGAGGAGATCTCGAAAATCGACAGCTCGGTCTCTGTGATCATGTCAGTAAACAATTCATTGGTTTGTTATGGAATCGAAGCCTTCGGCACCGAAGAGCAGAAAGAAAAATGGCTGAAGCCACTGGCAAGCGGTAATAAAATCGGCGCATTCCTCCTTTCGGAACCTGAAGCCGGTTCAGATGCGACATCGCAGAGAACCACGGCCGTCGACAAAGGCGACCATTATCTCGTCAACGGCGTAAAAAACTGGATTACAAGCGGCAACTCGGCTTCTACATACGTGCTGATCGCTCAGACGCATCCGGACAAGGGCCACAAAGGGATCAACGCGTTTGTGGTAGACCGCCACTCACCCGGCATCACACTGGGACCACACGAGGATAAAATGGGCATGCGAAGCAGCGACACACATTCCGTGATGTTCACCGATGTGATTGTACCAAAGGAAAACCGCCTTGGCGAAGACGGCTTCGGTTTTAAATTTGCGATGAAAACACTTGAAGGAGGACGCATCGGGATTGCCTCCCAGGCACTCGGCATAGCCCAGGGAGCATATGAACGCGCGCTTCAGTATTCCAAAGAAAGAAAAACATTTGGCACGGAAATTATCAATCACCAGGCCATTGGTTTCAAGCTGGCCGAAATGCATACCCGCATTGAAGCTGCAAGATATTTCTGCCTGAAATCCGCCTGGCTGAAAGACCAGGGTAAGCCTTACGGTACAGCCAGTGCCATGGCCAAATACTGGGCTGCCGAAACGGCGATGTATGTCACTACCGAGGCAGTTCAGATCCACGGAGGGTATGGTTATGTCAGGGAATACCATGTCGAACGCCTGATGCGTGAAGCCAAACTCACACAGATCTACGAAGGAACCAGCGAAATTCAGCAGATGATTATCGCCAGGGCGATCATGAACGACTAACATACCGATGAACACCCCCGAAGTCTACAAACCCCGGCACCACATCCGGATTGTCACCGCTGCATCCCTCTTCGACGGGCACGATGCGGCGATCAACATCATGCGCCGCATATTGCAGTCCAGCGGGGCCGAGGTGATTCACCTGGGCCACAACCGCTCGGTGCAGGAGGTAGTCGATTGCGCCATCCAGGAAGATGTGCAGGCCATTGCCATCACCTCCTACCAGGGCGGGCACATGGAGTATTTCAAATACATGTTCGACCTGCTGAAGGAGAGGAATTCGGGTCACATCCTGATTTTCGGAGGAGGAGGAGGAGTAATTCTTCCGCAGGAGAGCAGGGAGTTGCATGCGTATGGTATCGCACGCATATACTCGCCTGACGACGGCCGCGAGATGACCCTCCAGGGAATGATCAACGATTTGCTTGTGAAATGCGATTTCCCTGTTGGCGCCCAGGATAAATTCGACGTGGAAAAAGTAAAGAACAAAGATTTTAAGGAAATAGCCGGACTGATATCAGCAGCGGAAAATTTTCCGGAAAAAAGCAGGTTGTTTTTTGAAAGTCTCGAAAAGGAGGCATCGGGATTGAAAATTCCTGTTCTCGGAATTACCGGGACTGGCGGAGCTGGAAAATCGTCGCTGGTTGATGAAATCGTACGCAGGTTCCTTGCCGATCTTAGCGATAAAACCATGGCCATCATCTCCATCGACCCGTCAAAACGGAAGACAGGGGGAGCCTTGCTGGGCGACCGCATCCGGATGAACGCCATCTTCAATCCAAGAGTTTACATGCGTTCGCTTGCCACCCGGCAGTCGAACCTGGCACTGTCGAAATATGTACGGGATGCCATCAATGTTGCAAAAGTCGCAGGATTTGACCTAGTTATCGTTGAAACTTCGGGCATCGGGCAATCCGATACCGAGATTGTCGATCACAGTGATGTGACGCTCTACGTGATGACTCCGGAATACGGCGCGGCAAGCCAGCTCGAAAAGATCGACATGCTCGATTTTGCCGACCTGGTGGCGATCAACAAGTTCGACAAACGTGGAGCACTTGACGCTCTGCGCGATGTGAAGAAACAGTACCAGCGCAACCATAAATTTTTCGACAGGCCGGCAGAAGAGATGCCGGTTTACGGAACAGTTGCATCGCAGTTCAACGATCCCGGGGTCAATGATTTGTACCAGGCGCTGATTCAGACAATCAATACCAGGACAGGAGTTTCGTTGCCCAGCCGGTTCGAAAACGAGGTTGAAACACCGGATAAAATTTTCATCATTCCGCCTTCGCGAACCCGTTACCTGGCAGAGATTGCCGAAACTGTCCGCAATTACAACCAATGGACCACCGAACAGGCTAAAGTCGCACAGCAGCTCTTTGGCATTGCCCGGACCATCGAAACCCTGCGCGCCGTTGCCTTGCCTGAAGGGGTGAAAAATCCTGAGGAAAGGACAATCAATAAAACCGGGATGCTTCTGGAACTGGATTTGCTCTACGAACAAACCCTCAAACAACTTGACCCGCAAAACCACGAGATTCTCAAGTCGTGGAACGACAAGTTGAAATCATACAAAGACGATTACTACATCTACCGGGTCAGGGATAAAGAGATCAAAGTGGAAACGCATACCGTTTCGCTGTCGGGGCTTAAAATTCCGAAAATCTCCATGCCCCGCTACGAAGCCTGGGGCGATATCCTCAAATGGAATCTCCGTGAAAATGTTCCCGGCGAATTTCCGTATGCTGCCGGTGTTTTTCCGTTTAAGCGCGAAGGCGAAGATCCGACGCGCATGTTTGCCGGGGAAGGCGGACCGGAACGCACCAACAAACGGTTCCATTACGTCTCCTTCGGAATGCCTTTCGTAAGGCTGTCAACTGCCTTTGATTCAGTGACATTGTATGGATTTGATCCGGGAAGGCGGCCCGACATCTATGGTAAAATCGGCAATGCCGGCGTTTCCGTTGCATGCCTCGATGATGCCAAAAAGCTTTATTCCGGCTTCGACCTTGTGAACCCGAATACATCTGTGTCAATGACCATCAACGGGCCGGCGCCAACCATGGTTGGCTACTTCATGAATGCCGCCATCGACCAGCAATGTGAGAAGTACATCCGCCAGCACGGACTTGAAGAGGAGGTTGAGAAAAAAATCGCCGCCATTTTCAAAAAGGCGGGAACGGAGCGGCCCCTGTACCAGGGAGAATTGCCAAAGGGTCACGACGGGCTTGGTTTGATGTTGCTGGGTGTTACCGGCGACCAGGTTTTGCCGGCAGAAATTTACGGTAAGATAAAAAAAGAGGCCCTCAGCCAGGTCAGGGGAACCGTTCAGGCCGATATACTCAAAGAGGACCAGGCTCAGAATACCTGCATTTTCTCCATCGATTTCGCCCTGAAAATGATGGGCGACATTCAGCAGTATTTCAACGATAACAATGTGCGGAACTTCTATTCCGTCTCCATTTCCGGGTATCACATTGCCGAAGCCGGGGCAAATCCCATATCCCAGCTGGCATTCACCCTTGCCAACGGGTTCACCTACGTGGAATATTACGTTTCACGCGGCATGGATGTCAATAAATTTGCGCCTAATCTTTCGTTCTTTTTCTCCAACGGCGTTGATCCCGAATATTCGGTGATCGGCCGCGTGGCACGGCTCATCTGGGCTAAAGCCATGAAATTCAAGTACAAGGCGGACATGCGGTCGCAGATGCTGAAATATCACATCCAGACTTCCGGCAGATCATTGCATGCGCAGGAGATCGACTTCAACGATATCCGAACCACCCTGCAGGCGCTCTATGCCATTTACGACAACTGCAATTCGTTGCATACAAACGCCTATGATGAGGCAATCACCACGCCTACAGAAGAATCTGTGCGCCGTGCCATGGCCATCCAGATGATCATCAACAACGAACTGGGGCTTGCAAAAAACCAGAATCCGATCCAGGGAGCCTTTATCACCGAAGAGCTCACAGACCTGGTGGAGGAGGCGGTGATGCTCGAGTTTGAACGAATTTCGGAACGCGGCGGCGTGCTGGGTGCCATGGAGACCATGTACCAGCGAAGCAAGATCCAGGAGGAGAGCCTGTATTACGAAACGCTCAAACATACCGGCAAACTCCCGATCATCGGGGTGAATACTTTTTTATCCAGCAAAGGATCCCCGACCGTTCTGCCCGGCGAAGTGATCAGGGCGACAGAAGAGGAAAAGCATTACCAGATCACCATGCTTGATCATCTTCACAAAACGAACGCCGAAAAGGCCGCCATGATGATCGAAACGCTGAAACAGGCCGCGACAAAAAATAGCAATATCTTTGAAAGCCTCATGGAGGCGGCCAAGTATTGCTCTATTGGCCAGATCACCGATGCACTGTTTGAAGTTGGCGGTCAATATCGCCGCAGTATGTAAAACATTAAAAACCTGAAGCATGACCCTTTTTAACATTTTGGTTGTCAATCCAAAGGATTACCTCACGCAAATAGCCGCCTACCAGAATCACAAGCTCCTGTACATGATCAGCAGGAGACATTCAGCGGAAGAACTATCGAAGTTTGAATCGATTTATGACCAGGTCCAGTTCCGTAAAGAGAGCGTTCTCCGTGAAATCAGAAACAATGAATTCAGCCTGGATGAACTTAAGATCGTCATCTCACGCGGAGGACTGATCAAACCTGTACAATCGGGAGTTTTCAAAGTGAACGAACTATTGAAAAAGGATCTTCTGCACAGTCCGGTCGGCCAGGATATCATCAACATTGCCGGTTTGCTCGCCGATGCCATCGCTGCCGACCTGCCCGGTGCTACTGCAATGATTGCAGACCCGACAGTTGTCGATGAATTTCATGAACTGGCCAGGGTCACAGGCGCTCCCGAAATCAAGCGCAAATCGATTTTCCATGCCCTCAACCAGAAAGCGGTTGCCAAAATGCATGCCGAAACCCACAAACAGAAATACGAGGAGCTCAATCTCATCGTGGCGCATATCGGGAACGGAACCACTGTGGGCGCTCACCGCCTGGGACGGGTGATCGATGTGAACCAGGGATTTGAAGGCGACGGCCCTTTTTCCATGGTTCGCAGCGGCTCGCTGCCCATGGGCGATATCGTGAAGATGTGTTACAGCGGCACAAAAACCCTTGATGAAATGTTATGCCTGCTCACCCACTGCGGCGGGGTGAATGCCTACCTGGGAACCAAGGATATCAACGAAATTGAAACCCGTATCAACCACGGGGACGAACATGCCAAACTGATCATGGAGGCCATGGCGTACCAGGTGTCCAAATGCATCGGCGAAATGTTTGCCGTATTAAAAGGCTCTGTAGATGCCATTCTCATCACCGGCGACATTGCCCACAGCCAGTTTGTGGTTCGCAGCATCATCGAACATGTTGAAAAATTTGCACCGATTTACCTGTATGCCGGCGACAACGAACTCCAGGCCATGGCCGGGAATGCACTGCGGGTATTGAAGGGGGAGATGGAGGTGCAGGAATACGTATGAAACTCTATCCGATCAATACCGGTAACTTAAAGTTGGACGGCGGCGCCATGTTCGGCGTTGTCCCCAAAGTCATCTGGGGCAAAGCCTACCCCAGCGATGAAAACAACCTTTGCAACTGGTCCATGCGCTGTTTGCTGATCGTGGACGGGGACCGGAAAATCCTGGTCGATTGCGGGATAGGAGACAAACAACCTGAAAAATTTACTGCAAATTATCATCTGAACGGGGAGGATACGCTTGAAAAATCGCTGGCCGCCCATGGATTCACTGTGGATGATATTACCGATGTAATCCTCACCCATCTTCATTTCGACCATGCAGGAGGAGCCGTCAGGTGGAATGAGGATAAAACCGGCTACGAGATCACCTTTAAAAATGCCTCATACCGGACAAGCCGGCAGCAGTGGGAATGGGCGACAAGCCCCAATAACCGGGAGAAAGCTTCTTTCCTGAAAGAGAATATTCTGCCCATCAAAGAAAGTGGAAAACTGGAACTGATCGAGGGCGACACGGAACTTTTCCCCAATGTGTCGGTCAGGATTTTCAACGGACATACCGATGGACAGGTAATCCCGTTTATCAGGTATAACGACAGAACAGTGGTTTATATGGCCGATTTGCTGCCTTCTGCCGCACATATCCCATTGCCATGGGTCATGAGCTATGATACACGTCCGCTGATCACCCTAACCGAGAAAGAGGCCTTCATGGCCGAAGCCGCAGAAAAGGGCTTTGTCCTTTTCTTTGAACACGACCTGTACCGCGAATGCTGCACAGTGGAAGCTACAGAAAAGGGAATCAGGCTGAAAGAGAGTTTTCCGCTGGCTGAAGCCGGATTCCGGCTCTAAACGTATTTCTCGCCCTTCTCCAGCATCACATCATTTACGAACTGCCGGATCTGCTGCTCATCTGATTTTTTGCAGACCAGCAGCACATTTTCCGATTCCACCACAATGTAATCGTTAAGCCCTTCGAGCACCACTACTTTATCTTTCGGCATGTTGACAATACAGTTTGTAGAATCGTACATCATCACATTTTTCCCCACCACCGTGTTGCCCTTTTTATCATGGGTGCGGTTTTCATAGAGCGAGCCCCAGGTGCCAAGATCGGACCAGCCAAAATCTGCCGCCAGCACGTACACGTTCCCGGCATTTTCCATTACGCCGTAGTCGAGGGAGATGCTTTTACAAACCGTATACGTATTGGAAATGAATGCTTTTTCGTGTTTTGTACCATATTTGCCGAGTCCTTGTTTGAACAAGGCATCCACTTCGGGCAGATGCTGCTCAAAGGCCTTCATGATGCTTTTCAGCGACCAGATGAAAATTCCCGAATTCCACAGGAAATCGCCGCATTTGAGGAAGGTTGTCGCCAGTTCGAGGTTGGGTTTTTCGGTGAAGGTTTTTACCTTTCGGATTTGTTTGTCCTTTGCGTAAACATGTTTCTTCCCATCCACATATTGGATATATCCGTAGCCTGTATCGGGCCTGCTCGGACGGATGCCGAGGGTGAGCAGCCAGTCGTTTTCGGTGGCGGCCTCGAGCGCCGATTCGATGTTTTTAAGAAAGATGTCCTCTTTTAGGATGACATGATCGGAAGGAGCCACCACAACGCGTGCCTCCGGGTCTCGCTCAAAAATGCAGTAATTGGCGTAGGCAACGCAGGGGGCAGTGTTGCGGCGCGAGGGTTCCATCAGGATTTGCTGCGGTGCGATTTCGGGGATTTGCGTCTGGACCAGCGTTTTATAAATCTCGTTGGTCACGATGTAGATGTTCTCTTTCGGGCAGATCCGCTTGAACCGTTTGTAGGTTTGCTGGATCAGCGTTTCACCTGTTCCAAGGATGTCGATGAACTGTTTGGGGTGGGTTGTCCGGCTCATGGGCCAGAACCTTGCGCCGATGCCACCGGCCATGATCACGCAGTAGTTGTGTTTCGACTTTGCCATGCAACAGGATTTAAATTCCATACAAACATAGGAAAAAAGATTTACGATTTACGATTTACGGATTACGATTTGTGATTGGTTTGCGGACGGGCGGTCAAGCGGACAAGCGGTCGGGCTGACGGAAATACGGGTAATCAGGTTACCGGCTCCACCGGAGCCCCAGCGCTCACCAGGTAAACCCTGTTGTTGTTCAGGCAGATGCAGCGGAACCGTGTCCTGATCTTTTCCTTTTTCTGGAAGGTCTTTCGCCCGTGGAGGGTAAACACGGCATCGAAAGGAAGCTCCTCAAGCCGTACGGTGGCATCATGCGGATCGTGTTTTTTCAGCGCTTTCGACAGGTGGTGGTCGGCCGAAGAGGAGGCTTTGGGGTTTTCGAGGTAATGAACCAGTACCGGGAGGAGATCGGCCGGAAAGACTTCGGGGTTCAGGTAGGGTTCCATCAGCAGCAGGAACTTGTCCTTCCACTCTTTGCCATGTGGCAGCGGAGCGGACTTTCGCCTGAGGGAGAACTTTTGAAGTTTGCGTGCATGGTCGAGGTGCACATGATGGTGCGCCAGTTCGTGCACCAGGGTGATCAGGAAGGCATACCGGTTCAGGGTGCCGTTCACAGTGATGCGGGCGGGATTGTTCCTGTGAGGAGGCCTGAAATCGCCCGACTTTGATGTTCGGTTGCGCACCACCGTCAGGCTGATGGGATTTTCAGAGATCTGTTCCACAACATGTTCAACGGCTGCAGCAGGAAGCCGCGGACCAAGCACCAGCCTAATTTTTTCATCGAGGCGGGAGGCAGCCGGTTTGGCAATCGGCGGTTTTGAATTGAATAGGGATAGCTGCACCAGGTAAATCTATGTTATTTAAACTTCGGACAATCACAGCCCCTGGGATGACCCTGCTGATGCGAGGTATATCTCGCCGGGCTGCACGAACCGGCAAGAAAGATAAGAATCACTAAAACCAGCAGCAGCCGAAAGATCTTCATTCGTGATATTTTCATTGTAAAGGTAAGAATTCCACCTTTCAAACGCACGTTCGTCCTTTTTTGGTACTTTTACAAAAACTTTTTATGATTAAGGTATTCACCACCATCGGGAATTATGTGATGCTCATGCAAAAGGTCTTCAGCCGGCCGCAGAAGCGCCGTATTTTCTGGAACCAGCTGATGACCGAGATCAACAGCCTGGGGCTGGAATCGCTGGGCATCGTGGCCTTCATTTCTGCCTTCATGGGGGCCGTCGTCTCCATCCAGACCGCCTACAACATCACCAGTCCGCTGATTCCCATGTCGATGGTCGGATTCACGGTACGCCAGAGCGTCATCCTTGAATTTTCGCCCACGGTCATCAGCCTCATCCTGGCCGGGAAGGTAGGCTCACGGATTGCATCCGAGATCGGCACCATGCGGGTTACCGAACAAATCGACGCCCTGGAGATCATGGGCGTGAATTCGGCAAACTACCTGATATTTCCCAAGATCGCAGCATCCATTTTAATCAACCCGGTGCTGATCGTCTTCAGCATGTGGATGGGCATCCTCGGGGGCTGGATCGCAATGGTTGCCACGGGACTGGTTTCTACCAATGATTTTGTACAGGGCATCCGCATCGACTTTCAAGGGTACACGATATTTTACGCCATCACCAAGACCATTTTTTTCGCATTTATCATCTCTTCCGTCTCCGGATTTTATGGGTACATCACCCAGGGCGGTGCTCTTGAAGTAGGGCAGGCCAGTACCAAGGCCGTTGTTTTCAGCAGTGTGATCATCATCCTCTTCAACCTGGTGTTAACCCAACTCCTGCTTACATGATCGAAGCCCGGAACATCAACAAAACCTTTGGTGACAACCATGTGCTGAAGAATATCAATTGTGTCTTTGAAAAAGGGAAGACGAATCTTATCATCGGGCAGAGCGGTTCGGGGAAGACGGTGCTTATGAAATGCCTGGTCGGGTTGTTTGAAGTTGACAACGGCCTGGTAGCGTACGACGACCGCAATTTTACTACGATGAACTTCGAACAGCGCAAAACCCTGCGCAGGGAAATCGGCATGCTGTTCCAGGGAGGGGCCCTGTTCGATTCGATGAATGTTGAGGAGAATGTGATGTTCCCGTTGAACATGTTTACCCGTCAATCGTTGGAAGAAAAGAAAGAGCGGGTCAATTTTGTATTGAAGCGTGTAAATCTCGAAAACGTGAACCGGCTGATGCCATCAGAACTCAGCGGCGGGATGCGCAAACGGGTTGCCATAGCCAGGGCGATCGCGATGAAACCGCAGTACCTTTTTTGCGACGAACCAAATTCCGGCCTCGACCCGCACACCTCAGGCGTTATCGATCATCTGATCAAAGAGATCACCGACGAATATGAAATCACGACGATCGTTAACACGCACGATATGAATTCGGTGCTCAGCATCGGCGACAGCGTGGCTTATATCTACAAGGGGCAACTGTGGTGGAAGGGCGACAAGGAGACCATCCTTCATACCGATAATGAAGAGTTGAATGAATTTGTATTCGGAACCGAACTGACATCAAGGTTAAAACGCTGAATCATGACGTTGAACTATCTCGATTACATCATGCTAGTCATCCTGGCCCTGTTCATCTTCCAGGGATACCGCAAAGGGATCATCATCAGCCTGGCATCGGTTGCCGCGCTTATCCTCGGGATTTATATTGCCGTGCATTTTTCAAACTATCTCGACGCAACCCTGATGGAACACCTGAAACCATCAAGGAAATGGCTCCCCATCCTCTCTTTTTCCATTACCTTTTTAGCGGTGGTCATTGTTGTGATGCTCGTGGCCAAACTCACCGCAAAGCTCGTCGACGTGGTGGGAATGGGGTTCTTCAACCAAATCGGAGGAGCCGCCGTCGGCCTCGTCAAAGGGGTGATATTGATCAGCATCCTCTTGTTTATCCTTTCAAGTGTTGACCACAACGGGAAAATGATTTCCGAAAAGGATAAAACAGCCTCATATTTTTACAGCCATGTCGCCAAAGTATTCCCAAAGCTGATGAAGACGTTTGGAGGAGAGATAAAATTCCCAAACTGGTAATCCAATGAAGTGGCGGCCTGAACTCCGGGGAGAGCTTGTTTCAAGAGAAGAACCCTGCAGAATATGCCGTGAAACATCAGGCATAAGGATCGGAACGGTTGATTACTGGGATATAAAAACTTCCGCCATCGTTGTGTGTGAAACATGCAGCCACATCCAGCTGGATCCGATGCTGAACGGGGAGGAAACCTCCATGGGTTGTTTTGCCTATTATATTGAAGAGTTTTTACGGACAGGCAAAGAAGAGCAATTCAAAAACTGTGAGCGGAATTTTCGCCGCGGTGTTGTTTTCGGGTACCAGTTGAAAAACCGGAACATCTCCCCCGTATCAGTTTTGGAATTAGGCCCGGGCTCGGGTTATTTCGCCACGGGGTTGCAGTTTGTCTTTCCCGGTGCAGGAATTACGGTAATGGATATAAACCAGGAAGTGCTTAAATTCAACCACGAACATCACCACTTTGAAACCATCCGGGAAATTCCCGATAATTTTACGGAACAGGATAGAAACAAATTTGACCTGGTCATTGCCCGTGATATCCTCGAGCATGTAACTGATATTTCAAAAGTGGTTGAAAACGTAAATGCTTACCTGAAACCAGGCGGTTTTTTCCACTTTATTACTCCCAACGGGCGCGAAGATATCTGGAAACATTATTTAACCGCACGATTTGAACATTCCCCGTCTGAACTACTGATCAATCATGTGAATTATTTTGACGGGAAGGGTCTCAAAAACCTTATGATCCGGCAAGGATTCGCCCCGGTTGCCTATTACAATTACACCTTCAAAACAACTTTGCGCGGCCTGGGATGGAAGGAAAGCCGGAAACTGATGAACCCGGTGTCTGAGAAGCTGGAAGCCGGTTATTTCATACGGGATAAAGCCGGTGAATTAAAAAGCATCGAATTCAGCAAGTCAGAAATCCTGGACAAATGGTACATCCGGCCAGGTGCAAAATGGATTACTCGTCTTTATTGCAAGTACCACCACTTCGAAATTCTGAAACTGTCGCCCGATTTCAATGTCGGGCATGAGATTTTCGGGTTATTTAAAAAAGCCGGTTCCGGAAAATGATGAAAATTAATTCCCCCCAATGACCCGGATACTCATAGACCTTTATAAAACCCGGAATGTAAATTCGGGGATCGGCCGGTTTTCGCTCAACTTTGCGGAATCGCTTTCAAACAGGTCCGTCCCGGGATATGACTTTGATTTTTTATGCCCCCGGAATTTACCGGAAGGAGAATTCGGGACCAACGGCCTGCTGAAGGTGAATTTCCGGAAGCGGTATCTGCCATGGCTGAACCCAGCCTGGGATATCTGGCATTCGCTTGACCAGTTCCCGTCGCATCGTCCGAACCGTCGCTCCAAATGGATACTGACGATCCACGACCTGAATTTCCTGGTGGAGAAAGACAAATTGAAAGCAAAGAGGTATCTCAACAGACTTCAAAAAAACGTTGACCGGGCCACCGCCATATCAGTAATCTCCGATTATACAAGGAAACAGGTACTGGAGCATCTCGACGTAAAAGAAAAACCATTGTACAGGATCTACAACGGGATCAGTGTCCGAACTCATTCTGGTGCGCAAAAACCCGGATTTCCAGGCAACGGAGATTTTTTCTTTGCCATTGGGATTATTTCAGCTAAAAAGAATTTCCACGTACTTGTTCCGGTGCTGGAGAAATTTCCGGGATACCACCTTGTCATTGCCGGGGAGAACGGTTCGGATTATGCAAAAGGCATTCTTGAGCAGGCTCGCGAACTGGGCCTGTCTGAAAGGGTTCATTTGCCGGGGACAATTCCGGAGGAGCAAAAAAATTGGCTCTACACAAATTGCCGTGCATTTTTATTCCCGTCTCTGGCCGAAGGATTTGGCATGCCGGTGATCGAGGCCATGCTCTATGGAAAGCCGGTATTTGCCAGTAAATTCGCTTCCCTGCCGGAGATCGGCGGCGAACATGCATTTTACTGGCAGAACTTTGATCCCGGTCACATGGTTCAGGTACTTCAGAATGGTCTTGCTGACTGTGACCGTCTGGGAGAACAATTTTCTTCCGACACAAAAACCCATGCCCAAAAGTTCAGCTGGGACCAATGCATAGACAACTATCTCTCCATGTATGAGGAGGTGCTTGGTCTTAACCCATAAGTTTTTTTGCGCTTTTTCGGTGAATATTTGCCCTGGGTCTGCGCCGTTACTCCATGATCGCCCTGATTCCCGGAAGCTGTTTCCCCTCAATATATTCCAGCATTGCACCGCCGCCGGTGGAAACATAGCTTACCTTGTCGGCCAGGTTGTATTTGTTGATGGCTGCCACGGAATCGCCTCCGCCCACCAGGGTAAATGTGCCTGTCTCGGTAACCCTTGCCAATGCAAGTGCGATGAATTTCGTTCCCGCTTCGTAATTGTTCATTTCAAACACGCCCATCGGACCGTTCCAAAGGATCGTTCCCGATTGTTCGATCACATGGTTGAATTTTGCGCAGGCCGATGGCCCGATGTCAAGACCCATCCATGGAACCTGGATTTCATAAGCGCTGCTGGTCCTTTTGTTGGCGTCGTTTGAGAAGGCATCAGCCAGAACGGCATCGGCCGGCAGGTAAAGGTTCACCCCACGTGACTTGGCTTTTTCCACGATTTCCTTTGCCATTTCCACATAATCCTCCTCCACCATGGAAGCGCCGATTTCTCCGCCCAGCGCCTTGATAAACGTGAACATCATGCCTCCGCCGATGATCAGGTTGTTGACCTTGTCCATGAGATGGTTGATGATCTCGATCTTGGTTGAAACCTTGGCACCGCCTAGGATGGCGGTGATCGGGCGCTTGCCGTCCTTCAGGCATTTGTCGATGTTGATAATTTCATTGGCCATGACATAGCCGAACATCTTAGTTTTCGGGAAAAACTCCGCGATGATGGCGGTCGAAGCGTGTGCGCGGTGTGCCGTGCCAAACGCGTCGTTCACATACATGTCGCCGAGCAGGGACAATTTCCTGGCAAATTCCTTATCGCCCTTTTCCTCTTCCTTGTAAAAACGCAGGTTCTCAAGAAGTAAAACTTCGCCCGGTTTCAGGGAGCCTGCCAGGTCAGTCGCCGACTGCCCGATGCAATCATCAGCGAATTGAACCGGCCGGTTCAGTTTTTTCGAAAGGTATGGGATCACGTGTTTCAGGGAGTATTTTTCTTCCGGGCCTCCTTTTGGCCGGCCAAGGTGCGACATCAGGATCACAGCCCCTCCGTCGTTCAGTATTTTGGTGATGGTCGGAATCGTAGCATCGATACGGGTTGTGTCTGTAATTTGATTCTGGCCATCGAGGGGGACGTTGAAATCGACCCTGATCAGGGCTTTTATATCCTTAAAAGAAAAATTGTCAATCGTTTGCATGTTCCTGTTTATTAAGATTAGTTGTACAAAATTAAAATTTTCACCGACGACAATGCATATATTTTTAATTTTACCTTGGTTTTAAAATCAGGCAGCATGAAGGACTTAAGGGTAACACTCATTCAGACAAGCCTTTTCTGGGAAGAAGCGCAAAAAAACCTTGATCATTTCGACAGGTTGCTCGGCAGCATCACGGATCCGACCGACCTGATCCTGCTGCCGGAGACATTCAATACCGGTTTTTCAATAAATCCTGCCACCTGCTCTGAATCCATGGAAGGCCCCGGCGTTCATTTCCTTCGAAGAAAAGCCGGTGAAAAAAATGCCGTGATTATGGCCACATTGCTTATCTGCGAGGGGGGCGAATGCTACAACCGGCTGATCTGCATGCATCCCGACGG
>JBAXDH010000052.1:0-26451 GCA_037141055.1 bacterium
GAATAATGGATCTCCATGGTTGCCGCATCGATAACCGGCTCCAGTGCGTTGTATGAATAGGGTAATTTTGGTAATTCAAACGGATAGTTCTGCGCTGACAGGTTCATTGTTAAACCCGCTACAAGCATAGTCAAAGAGAGTACAAGCGTAAATTTTATATTTTTCATGATTTTTCGATTTGGAGTTCAAACGGTAAAACTTCTTATTTGGTACAAATCTAAATAATATTTTTTGATCACAGAGATACCAATGAGTGAAAAGGGAAGCGCAGAAAGTTCAGACCCCCATCGGGGGTCGCATCCTGGCAGTACTCAAGCGTTATGCATCACGTTCTTCTTCCCTTTCGTCAAAAATCAGGGATCTGTATTTGTTATAAAGGAATGAAATTATGAGGAGCAGCACCCCGAGGATGACAAAAACGATTGTTTTCGAAATGGTGCTCAGGTCGGCTAGATCGTAAAAGAAAAGCTTTAGCAGCG
The DNA here is from genome assembly GCA_037141055.1 of bacterium. GTDB lineage: Bacteria > Bacteroidota > Bacteroidia > Bacteroidales > FEN-979 > CAIVAT01. The sequence goes on from JBAXDH010000052.1 coordinate 480, forward strand.
TTGCCCCGAAAAGTGCGATGGCAGCGATGCGCAGGTGGGCCTTTTTCTTCCAGATTCCCAGTGCGACCAGCACCAGCGCATACAAACCAAAGAGGATGCTCAGCCCGAGTTTATAGGACTGGCCTGGCTCATACAGGTCCATCCAATTGATCAGTTCATTGCTGATAAGCGTTAACAGGGTGATATGCAGGAGGAAATCGTACTCGATCCGGAAGTTGATTTTAAGAAAATCCTGCCTGATATACCTGTGGATTGCGTACAGCATCAATCCTACGAACATGAACGACATATACCGTATTCCGACAGTTCCTGCCCCCCGGTAGTAAAATTCAGAGAGTTCACGGCTGATAAAACTTTCGCGCAGTTCACCGATGGTATAGAGTCCCAGCGTCAGGAACAATCCGAGTACGATCGTGTCCAGTCCAAGGTTAACGAGTCCCAGTGCAGTATTTTTTATCCGGTGGATATTGATGAGGGAGAGCAGGGAGAAAAACAGCAGGGAATAATTGAAAAGCGCCACAGCCCGGTATTTCAGCAGGTTTTCATCATGAAAATGTTGCGGAACGGTGAGATCCTGGTTTTTAACAACTGCTGAATCCTGGTACAACTGGTTCCAGAATGTTGTTATTTCCTTTAGAAAGGAACAATAGAGAATGACCAGCAGGAGCGCAGGGATGACAAAGCGCAAAAACTGCATCAAAGTCTTTTTTGCTTCAAGGGGCGAACAATATTTTTTCAGGCTGCCGGTATATTGAATGAACCCAAGGGAAGCAACCACCAGCATGGAGGTTAGAAAGTGAATGTTGACAAGGGGGATGATCCTTGTTCCGGGAACAAGCGGGTCGTAGGTATTGTAACCCATATCCCAGTCGTCGAGGAGGCTGAAAAAACACAGGAATATCAATGGGTACGAGAGTAATTCATAAACTGCAATGTTTTTTGTCCTGCCGATCCAGAACAGCGCGGCAGCTTCACCGCACCAGAGCAGGGTTACCCAGTTGCCATCCAGTTGAACAGGTATCGCGATGGTAACGAAAACCAGTCCCAGGCCAATTGCATAGGATAAAAGCCCCCGGTCGGCCGGCTTTTGGAACCAGATTATTGCTGCAACGGCAAAATGGATCACGGCATTCCCCAGTGTAAATAATCCCGTAAAGCGTTCTCCTGCGATGTCAGAATGAAGCGTGGCATATCCCAGTCCGTAAAAAACGGCCGAGTTGGCCAGTAAAAAAAGAATATCCTCAAGCTTAAAATCTTCTTTCCTGATCAGTTTATAAGCCAGGAAAATGGTATAGAACATCGCAAAGAAAGCCGCGGCAAATGCCAGTGACAGGGTAAAATGTTCCCCCGCATCGTACTTCGTTGCACACCAGGAGACGAAGATGATCCAGGTGAGCAGGAAGGATGAATAATTAAGCGGTTTCCAGTACTTCCTGAAAGAGATCACCAGGATCCCGATGTTGATCAGGGCCATGTAACTGTAAAGGATGAGCACCCTTCCCGATCCGTCGCTCAGCAGAAAAGGCACAGCATATGCCCCAACCAGCCCGATGTGGGCAATTACCTGCCTGTTGTAGGTTATTGCAGCGGCCACCGTGAAGGCGGTGAACAGCACCATCAGCATAAAAGCTGGAATCACCGGGATCAGGTCATAAAAACTATATGCCGCAAAGGTGATGAAATACAGGATGGCCATTGATCCGCTGAGCAGCACGGCACTGAAACTTTCGTATTGTTTCTTCAGCCTGAAGGCAAACCCGAAGAGTCCCAGGCCAACCAGGTAACCCAGTATGATCCTGGTAAGCGGGCTGATCAGATCGTGGTCGATGGCATACTTTGCGCCAATCCCCACACCGATGATGGTGCAGGCGATCCCGATCTTGTTGATCAGGTTTTCACCGATGAATTTTTCGAGGTCCGATTTTGCTTTCGGTTTTTCCCGGGGCACTGAAGCAACAGGATTTCGTTCACTTTCCCCGTTGAACTGAAAAGCGGGGGATGGCACCGGTTCATTTGCACCCGGTGCTTCGGCTTCAACTGGAGCATCTTCGATGGCTTCTGGCGGCAATCCGTATGCTTCTGTCGTTATAAATGAGCTGATTTTCAGGTGTTCAACCTCCAGATGCAGCTCAGCAATCTCACGCTGAAAAGCATCCTGTTTCTGCATCAGGCGTTCAATCTTTTCAAGCAGAAGGGCGATTTGATCTTGATTTTCTTCCATATGGCGGCTGTTAAATGGTAATTCGCGCGCTATTCTTCGCTGAGCGTAACCGTTCCGTAAACAACAATCGATTTGCCTGGATTGATCGTGAGATTTCCATTGCTTGTGATCGTCAGGTTGTGACAGAAAGTTGTGTTGCTGGTGGTAATGACCGGAGAAGGAGAAGGAGAAGAAGAAGAAATAGTGATGTTGCAGGCGGATCCCGGAACAATTCCGGGGTTCCAGTTTCCAGCCTTTTTCCAGTCGGAATCAATGGCACCGGTCCAGGTAACCTCGAAGAATGACGTTGGCTCACCCGTCAGAATTTCCAAAGCAGGATCGCCATACACATTGCAATCGTAATGACACCATCGCTGGGCTCCCGGTTCGAATTCCGTTGGCCAGATTACGCCCGGATTTGTCACCCATGGAGCTGTTTTAATCTTGGAGATCATATGGGCAACCCCCAGATGTTTGTCGGGAAGCGTGTCATTGTATAAGGCGCTTACAAATTCCCTTTCCAGGTGTTCAGACGGCCCTTCCGTCGTTCCCTCATCAAACCAGCCATAGCGGGAGTTGAAAACGCCGGCGACCAGGAAATTATCAATGGTCACCGCCTTTGCAGCGATGCATCCGCCCGGATAATCAAAAGCGCCGTCGTCACATCCCTGGGTATAAAGAAGCTGGTAATTGCGCGTGATCCCATCAACCGCATAGAAGTTCGCATTGGTTATCTGTGACATTGAAAATCGCAGCATGTAGGTTTGATTTGCATGACCCAGGTGGTGGATGAACGATTTTCCGCTGTTGATGCTGGCAAGCAGCATCGTTGTATTCCAGGTCCAGATGGTTGAGGTTGGCGTCAGGCTGTCGTATAATTTGGTTACAACATTCGAGGCAGAGGGAATGCCATGCGTGTAATACCCGTTATCGCTGTGGTTATTGACCAGCAGGTTCATAAAACTTCCGCCGAAGGTCATGGGGCTCGAATATAAATGTTCCCCGGCCAGGAGAGGCTTGTTGAATTCACCCCATACTGGGTTTGTCTGATACGACACGGTTTTCCGGATCATACGGTGCAATTCTGCCGTATCATTCACCGTGAAACGACCTACTGCAATATCGGGAAGTAAATCCGGATTATCATTGACCTCCCCATAAATCAAATTCAGGTTCGCATCAAAAGTACCATCCAGCGCTGAATAGTAAAGATCCGAGGGGATATTGTAGTCGGTATAGTAGGATCCTCCGGAAAGAACCTGGCAAAAAAGTCCGCGGCACGGTACCAGTGAAGGATTGCCGGCCAAAAGGACATATTGGATTCCGGAAGGGACCTGCGAGATGATGTAATTCCGGATTTTCTCCTGCGGATCATTACCTGCAACATTGGAGATAATACTGTCAACGGTGGCAACCCTGACAATGATTCCCTTACCGGCATACATGGAGATGAGCGGCTGGAACTCGTATTTAAAACCGGGCGGAGAAATAACAAGGTACTGGTAACCGGTTGCGGGGGCATCCTTTTGCGGGTATTGCTGCATCATTCCGGCATTCATGGCGAATGAATTCACCCTGCTGATCACACCGGCATCAAATGACAGATTTTTCAGCGCCTCCCGGGACTGCGGATCTGCAATGGTTGTGATTTTCACAGTCACTTTATTGAAATAGGTCAGTTTTCCTTGCGCAGGATTATACCTTATCGGTGTAAATGTGCACAATGCGAAAGCAAAGCCATTCATATACTGGGTGAGAAGATGACCTTTGGCTATGGCAGGACAATTGACGTTTTGCCGGTATACCTGTTCGTTTTTCAAAAACTCCCCGGAACTGCCTTTTGAAATTGGCCTGACCTGTTGTTGCGGATAGAGCAGGAAGTTCCCCGGAATCGCCATCGCATCCTCTTCAATGATCTCGATCGTTTCCGCAGCCTCACCCGGGGGCAGCATCAGCACAACCTGCTGCCAGGGCAGCGCCGGCTCGCCGGGATTCCCGAAAAGCATCGTGTTTGTGAAACGTACGGTTTGATATATGCCCCTCTGTTCAACCTGGTAACTGCCGAAATGAAAAGTTTTCTCAACAATACCGGCCTGCAGCAAGATTGCATGGAATGCCAGCAATATGAAAACGAGAGACCTGTTCATCGCTGTAACGTCTTAAGCGGATTTCTCAGACATACATGTATTTTCAAGGGCATGCCGTAGGTACAAAATATGGGTAGAATGTGAATGTTGGTTTTACCATTTCGTCCCGTACAGGACGAAATACGTTATATGGCCTTGTTCTCTACCTATATCAAATCCTTAAAGGGATAATGATCGAATTTAATAATTCCTTGCCAATCTGAATGTAAAGATACAAAAACGTATAAGAAATTCGACCGGCTACCTTTTATATTGGGCATAACCATGGCATCCCGGGGCGCAACTCCCGCCGCTGTCGGAAGGTGTATAATTCATCGGCATGGTCCATTCGCCAAACGGAACTTTATCCACGATGAGATGAAGGTTATTTGTGGCATGCACGTTATGACAAATGGAACAGCTTCTTCCTTTTTCACGGTTCACATGTAAAAAATGAAGGTTCCTTTCGCCATCACGAAAGTTGGTGGAGGTTGCGGTTTTGGCCAATCCGAACAGATCGACGTCGTGGCATTCCCAGCAAACCGCGTAGCTGTCTTTGTTTCCTGCAACATACTGGCCTTTGGGATATGCGCTGATCAGCAGGAAGTTCTCAGTGGAGGCATGCGCCTTATGACAGGAAGTACATCCACCGGCGATGGCCGGATGGATCACTTTGCTGGTTTTGAGCAATTTTTTAATGTTGACAAGTTTTTTCCCGGTTGAATCGGCGTCTTTGTCATGACAGGTGAGGCACAATTCCTTCTTATCGGCAATCAGTAGTTTTTTGGCATCTGTCGAGTGTGGCGAATGGCAATTCAGGCAAAGCTTCTTCACTTTTACGGCCTGGTGCACCACCCGGGTGGTGTCAACATCCTTTTTTGTCCCGTCATGGCAGGTGTAACACAATTCCGGCATTTTCTCCGTCAGGTGTAATCCATTCACACCCTTCTGGGTATGGTCATTGATGTTAACCTGGTGGCAATTGTCGCAGCCATCCTTCGCCGGCTCATGGAGGATCTTTTTTTCAATCAGGTCCGAATGGCAATCGGTGCACTTCGGATCTTCTGCAGCAATTTTTTGCGAAACAGAACGGTTCCCAGAAATTCCGGGATTGCCGGTGAAGGGGTTCTGGGTTAAAACTGCCAGGAATGAAATGACCGGCAACCCAACAAAAAGAAACAATGCTCTGCCCATGTTAAAATCTTCTTGATATCTGTATGTAAGTTCCCTTGAAATTAAGCCGGTCACCGATATAGTTTCGCCTGTATACCTCTATCCCGGCAGTGACATACAACTGGTAAATTACCGAAGTCACTTCAAGTCGCGCTGTAAGGAGATCGAGGTCGATGCCTCGCCCCTGCTGTTTGCGGTACATGACATCCAGGTTTAGTCTTGTTTGTTTGATGATGTTGTAGGATACCTTGCCGGTGACGTCCATATAATTCTGAATTCTTGATTCAGGTTCGTTGAGCATGGTATAATTCTGGAGGTTCCCGTTGATCAGCACGGTGAGTTTATTAAAAGTCTTTTGCATGTTGATGTAAACCCGGATCCTGTGATAGGGCATGATATTGCTTTTGTAATCTTCATATTCAGCACCCCCGCTCACAAGGTTAAAACCCACCCGGAATCCGACAATGTTCTGTGTAAAATAATTAAGGGTGATGAAATCGGTATTCACAAGGTTTATGTAACCCTGAAACGCGTACCTGTAATAAATGTCGACCTTCCCGTTAAACAAACCGACATTGGCAGAAAACATATGATTGTTCGCATCGTATTTGTATGAACTGGGTTGCTTTGCAATGTAATCGATAAATACGGTGCCTTCATTGGGAATAAGTCCGCTGGGAATCCTGCGGATTTCGATGTACTTGCCTCTTTCTATTAAAATATAATCAAGCCCTGACTGGTATATGATTGTTCCGGTAACATCTTTCACTACGATCGATGAAATACTGATGTACGGCCGTTTCAGCAAAACGATCTTACTGTCCGACAATACATACTCTTCGTTCACAACCTGGATGTTGACAGAATCGCTGTTAAATTCCTGGTGATATCTGAAATACCCGTATGAAAGTTGCAGTTGTCCGATGGGCGTTTTTTTGCTGTAATTAAATTCAAAGCCTGTTTTACTGTTATACTCGGAAAAAACAGCGTGTTTTATTGTCGTGTATTCAAAAAACAGCCTGGAGTTAAGGCTTTTAAACAGCTTATGGTTAAGCGAGTTCGTTGAAGTATTCTGGACCTGTTTGCCAAATGGCTGGTTGATGTTATAATAACTGTAGTTGGTGATAAAAGTGAAATTTGCAGGCAACTTTATCACCAGGTTCTCCATTGCCTGAAGTCTGCTGTACTGGTAGCTGCCATGCTGAATGATATCCGAGATGGTAGTATTGAAAAGGAATAGTTTTTTTGCACCAAGCGCGAAATTGCTGAAAAAGTTGATTTCATCGAAGTAGTTGGCCGTATAATAGTTGTTCTCATTCAGATTTGATGAAAATCGATGAGAATAAATCAATTGCTGCCTGTCATTTGCCGTGAATGATTGTTCTGCCTTTGCTTCGAAATTGGTCTGATCAATTTTAAAAACCCGCCCGGTCTGGATCTCAGCCTGGATCAAATTCCTTTTGTAAAAATCAAGAGTAACCGGAACATACTTGTTGGTATAAGTAACCGAACCGCCCACGTATTTATTTGTAGTTTTGACATCCGTCAGGTTTTCACGTTTGGCGTAACTTTCATCATAATTTGCAGATGCAATAAAGGTAATTTTCTTCTGGTTCAGGAACGATGCCAGGATGTTCAGTTTTTTAAGAGTCCTTACTTCCGAAAAATCCGGAGATACCAGGTAGTTGTCGCGTCCTGATTCAGGCATGTATCCTGCACCCAGGTCGATGGTGCAAAAGTTGGGATGGAGAATATAGGTGCTTGCATTCAGCGAAAGGCCCCCCGAATAGTAAAAGCTTTTCTGGGTATCGTAATAGTTTTCGCTGGTATGGTCAAGGTCACGGTAAAAAGCCCGTAATCCCAGTTCGCCGGAATAGCCCCGGATACCAAAGAACTTGAAGGATTCCGGGCTCTTTTGTGAAAAAACAGTGCCCGTAATCATTAAAAAAACTGAGGCTGTTATGTAATAAGTCAGTTTCAAGTTTATGGTAATTATTTTAACATCTTTCTGTCAGTGCTGCCATGCGGATTATGGCACTTTGTGCAGGTTGTATCTTCAATATCTTTGTGTGCTTCGTTTTTAAACACCTGATCAGTGTTGTGGCAATATAGGCATAGTTGCTGTCCGGCCCGTTTAATCAGCTTCGGGTAGTTGCCTGTGTGCGCCTCATGACACGCGGTGCAATAACCGCTTGCGACTGGGCCATGCAAAACCTTGTATTTCCTGCTGAAGTCTTCATGACACTGGTAGCAAAGCATGGGCTGCGGCTTTAAAAATTTCCCCATGGCACTCTGGTCATGGCAGGAACTGCATTCTCTTAGTTTATATGGCTGGTGATAAAATATTTTATTATTATCAACTTTGGCAAGGGTTCCTTTTAAACCTGCTGAGTCGGTTTTATGGATGGAATCATTGCCGGATATTGCTGTTTTTTCACCCTGGGCTGGTGGAACCCCGTCAAAAAAAAATGCAAGCGTTTTGTGACTGTGACGGGACGAACAACCTGAAAAATTCAGGGAAAAGAAAACTGTTGCCACGGATAGCGACAGAAATCCAATCCTCTTCATGCTGATTATCTTTCGGGCAATTTTGACAATCATCATTTTTTCTTTGTTTCTTTCTTTTTAGCTTTCAGTTCAGGTGTCATTGGCTCAACGGCACCGTAAATATTCAGTTTATCCGGGCCGAACTGATTGGTTACGAGGATCAGGTATTTAAGGTTAAAACCCGGGTCAACATATTTTTCAAAATATTTCAGATTCTCATAATCTATTGTGACTTTTGCAGGAAGCCACATATCACCGGGCCCTTTGTAATTCCCGCCAAAAAACATCAGGAGTTTGCCGTGTTTGTCAAACATCTGGACGTTCTCAAACCCGGCATCCACAACGTACAGGTTTTCTTCCCGGTCAACCGCAATGCCTTTTGGCCGTGTGAACTGACCGATTCCCAGGCCATAGGATCCAAGGGATGATACGAATTTTCCCTCCCTGGTAAACTTCTTAATCTTGAAATCGCCCAAATCAGTTACATAAACCAGGCTGTCGGTAACAAACAGGTTTACCGGCGAATAAAGATACCCGGCGCTGTCGATGCTGGCCGCAGGGAACCTGGTCAATAACCTGTGGGTCGAATCCATGCTGAAAACATTGATCTGGTGGCCGTCTAAATTTGTCACCCAGATTTTATCATCTTTCAGGACGATATCTGTCGGTTTGAAATTTTCCTTCTCTCCAAAACAGGTGTAGTATTTCCCTTTTTCATTGAAAACCACAATTTGTTTACGTCCGCCGTCAGCAACATATAAATATTCTCTTTTATCCACGATACAATTCAGGGGAGTTTTCAGCTCGCCCAGCCCAACGGGGGAGAAATAATTTAGTGTACTTTTTTTCAGGTCAATGATCTCAAAACCACGAACAAGCGGATCACAGATATAAATTTTCCCGTTGAAAATATTCACACCATGAGGTTTCCCGATGCCTTTGACCTCCTCTTTCCCCAGGATGAACCGTTTGAATCCCCCCCGTTCCCCTGAAACATCATTTGAACTGCTTACCCGTGTCAGAAACTGTATCCTCGTTGTGTCGGGTGGTTTCGGGTAAACGATAATTCCGGAAGCATCACCTGAAGGGTGCAGGCTTCTCGAGCATGAAAAGAAAAGGATAACAGATAGGGCAAATAAATGGATTCGTAATCTCATTATTGGTTATTTTGACCCGGGAAAATCCGGAAATTCTGATTATGGATGATGGTTGTGGTGGAATTTGGTTCTCTTTGTAATATATGGCAAAGGGCGAAATAAATTCGCCCTTTGCCATATAATTCGTGGAAACGAATTATATCATTCTTTATTTATTATGACAGGTCAGGCACAGAGCACTTGCTGCATTGCTTTTTACAAGAAGGTTGGCAGGAAATACTGCGGGTGATCCGGAGCCGATGGCGTTGTTATGCACATCGTGGCATGAAGAGCACTGGAGTTTTCCTCCGATCAGGAGGTCATGGTTAATTGTTCCGCCAAGGCCTGAAAGCGCTGTGGCAGGATTGAATAATCCACCGTCGGCGGTAGCCAGCGCTGCATCATAGGTAAAAGAAACCGGGTGATCATTGGTCAGGTCGGTTCCAACAACATTTGGTCCGGTCATTGGAGCGGCTGTACCGGTACCACCGCCAAAACTGTTGACGGCAGTAACGCCATCATGGCAACTCAGGCAAAGCTTGGAACTTCCGTCAGGCTGGCCGACAACTGCGTTCATTGTTGCTGATATAGCCAGGTTGTATACAGAAAAAGTTTGTGTCGTCATGGCATGGTTCCATAAAGGAGCATCTACGACACCGGTCATGGCGTTGTGAGGTGTATGGCACACTTTACAAATTTCACCGGTTGAGTTCCAGCTGGCGAGGCTGAAGTCATGTGCCGATCCGGCAATGTGTCCGATTGTTTGTGCATTGGTGAATTGAGCAAACAGCAACAATGCGATGGTGGTGATTACTAAGTTTATTTTTTTCATGTGCGTTGATTTTTTTTGGTTAGTAAATTTTCGACGGTGCGGCAAATTACAATAAACGTGCCAAGAAATAAATATAATTGAATATCAGAAAGATACGACAGTACATGGTTGTGCCAGGGAAAAAGCAAGGCGAAGAAACATGATGGGTCAAACATCATTTTGGTTGAATCAACGGGGCTAACCGTTAATCAGCCCGGTTTAACCTCTAATAATAATGGATTACAGCTCAACATGAAGGTTTTATGATGTAGGAATCAATGGCACAACGCTGGGTTATATGCCCCACCTGGCATGGGTGAATTGCCCCAATGTTTCTACAGTCTGTATTTTTTGATTTTATAGCGGAGGGTATCCCTTGAAATTTTCAGCAGCTTTGAGGCCCTGGTCTGATTATTTTCGGCCATGTCAAGCGCTTGTTTGATCACTTGCTTCTCCAGCCCATATAAAGAAAGGCCCTCTTCGGGAATGTCAATTTCAAAAGCGGAACCTGATTTTAAACTGACCGGCTTTTCTGTTTTTTCTGCAGTTACCGGTTCGGATTCTGAGTACCCGTTCAGGTGAACAATCTCGCCGGGCAGGCTATCAGCCTGCAGCGTATTCGTAGATTCAAGGATTACCGCACGTTCTACCACGTTTCGCAGTTCACGGATATTGCCGGGCCAGTTGTATTTGGTGAGCAGGTGGATGGCCGTTTTGTGGATGCTGGTGATGTTCTTTTTAAACTGGTTGTTGTACACCTTGATGAAATGATCCGATAAAAGTTCAACGTCTTCCCGGTGTTCCCTCAGCGCCGGCAGGGTGATCTGAAATACTTTGAGCCTGTAATAGAGGTCCTCGCGGAATATTTTATCTTCCACCGATTTCTTTAAGTCTTTGTTTGTCGCTGCAATGATCCTGATCTCCACCGGGATGTTTGCGGTACCGCCCACACGGCGGATCACCCGGTTTTCGAGCACCCCCAGCAGTTTGATCTGAGTCGACATGTTTATTTCTCCGATTTCATCCAGGAAAACCGTCCCGCCATCGGCAATTTCAAACAATCCCTTTTTTTGCTGCTTGGCATCGGTAAAAGCGCCTTTTTCATAGCCGAACAATTCGCTTTCCAGAAGTGATTCAGGAAGCGAGGCGCAGTTGATGGTCACGAATGGCTTGTCATTTTGTGCGCTTTCATAATGAATGGCGCGGGCAAAGAGGTCTTTCCCGGTGCCGCTTTCTCCCAAAAGCAGAATGGTGGTGGTTTGTGTTTTGGCGATCTTTTTTGAAAGCTGGATAATCTGCCTGATCACAGGTGAATCCCCGATGATGTGATCGAATGTGACCGCCTCCTTTTGCTGGCGGCGCAGTAAATGAACCTCCTTGGTGATGTCCAGTTTTTGTTTGATATTTTCAAGGATGACATCGATCTCTTCAAAGGAAAACGGCTTGTTGATATACTCCGAAGCGCCAGCTTTCATAGCGTTTACGGCAGTATCAATGGAGCCGAATGCGGTCATGAACACAATGGCTGTTTCTTCGTCGATGGATTTGATCTTCTGGATGACTTCCAGCCCCTGCATCCCGGGCAGTTTATTATCGGTAAATACCACAGCCGGATGATTCAGCTCAAACTCCTTTATGCCTTCCTCGCCCGACTCGGCGGCGAAAACTTTATAGCCTTTGGCGCTCAGATGTTTCTCAAGCGACCAGCGGATCAGTTTCTCATCCTCAACGATGAGGATTTTCATTTGCTTCATGTGTATTCTTCCATTAATTTCAATGCTCCAATCCGGGGATCACAGGCAGGGAGATAAAAAAGGTGCAACCCCCTTCCTTGTTGTTCTTAAACCAGATTTCACCATTGTGTTTTTCAATGATATCTTTAGAAATTACCAGTCCCAGCCCCGTGCCCTTGGTATGCGTGGTAAAGAATGGTTTGAAAATATTTTGTTCAATCTCAGGAGGAATGCCGGCACCATTGTCCCGGACTGAAATATACAGATAATTTTTCTGTGTGTCATAGGTGGTCCTGTATACAATATGGCCGTCCCCTTTGATGGCCTTGATGGCATTAAAACTAAGGTTCATCAACACATTCTCGATAAGCTCATGATCGAATAACATTATGGGGATATGATCCTGGAGATCCGTGTCGAATGTGACAACCTTTTCATGCGCCTGGTGGCGCAAAAAGAAAACCATGGACTTTATAATCTCATTGATATCACCTGAATGCATGGTGATATCTTTGGATCTTGAATATTTCAACAGGTTTGAAATCGCATGTTCAACCCGGTTGGCCTGGCGCTGAATCTCTTCCAGGATCGGCTTGTTTCCTTCGTCCTTCGAATCGGCAATAATTATTTCCATGGCCCTCGAAATACCGGTAATCGGGTTTCGAATTTCATGCGCAATACGGGCTGACATTTCCCCGACTGTTGCCAGTTTCTGAGAATTCTGCAACTCCTTTTTATGATATTCAAAGAGCTCCTGCTGGGTCCTTTCAAAGGTGTCAAGCATTTCATTAAAGCTTTTGCCAAGGTTCCCAAGCTCTTTGACTTCAGGGATTGCCAGGCGCATGTCGAGGTTCCCCTGGTTGATCATCGTAATGGTTCCTCTGAAATGGATCAGCGAACGTCGTATGTACCGGTAGTGCAGGAAAGCAACGAGGCCGAAAATGGCGAGGAGCAGGAATACGGTGTAAAAGAAACTGAATATCCAGGTAAACGAAATGATTTTTTCCGTATCATGGTTTGAGAGGTCCAGAACGATCAGGCCCAGGGTTTTTTTTGCCGGATCATGGCATACATAACAGGATGGAGCGGTTTGCATACGGATGAAGATCCTGTTGAATGGCTTGGGGACCGACCTGTATGTTTTAATGGTGATATCCTTATTCTGGGTGAACAATGTGTTGAAACTTGCAGTATCATCGTTCAGCGAGCGGTAATTGTCAGGATAAACCACCTGTTCGCCGGCATTGACAAGGTATGTTTTCAACACTTCTTTGTCCTGCTCCATGCTTTTCAGCAACGACCTGATGATTGTACCGTCATGCTGCTTGATGGAAAAATAATACTGATCACGCAAAAGGTTGATATGTTCTATATTTTCCTCGGTGTTGGACAGTAATTTGTTCTTCAGCGTAATGTTATAAATGGTAAATGCAGCAAGGGAGAAAAGGGTAACCCCGACGACCAGTGTGCCAATTACTTTAACACGGAATGAGAGCAAATTCATTCTAAATTCTTTAAAAAGTTAATAAGTCAGCGGGTTATGATTTTTACCATGACAGGTAAGGTAGCATTGCCCGTGATTACCGGCCGTCTGCACAAATTTTAGCTGACCACCCGAACTGTTGGTGACCACTCCTGCCCTGAAGTTAATCAAGTTGGAATTGTTGGAGCTGTTTCCCTGGGTAATGCTGATTCCATGAGGGTCGTGACAGGTGTTGCACGGCGCACGCACGTCTGTTTGAATATGCTTTTTATGTTCTTTGAACGAAACGTCACTGAGAATCGAATTCCGGCTGTGACAGCTGTAGCAGAGCGCATATGCAGAGGCTGATTCGGTTGTTCCGGTGGCATTGGTGCCGCCGTCGGTAGTTAGGTTCTGCAGTTTTAAAATATGCGGGTAAATGGAACCATGCGGGGCGGCTGTGTTGGCAGTTCCATCACCGGCATGGCAGCTGGTGCAATACATGATGCTGGAGGTTGTCCAGGGCGAGATGAGGCTGGGCACATTGGCGTTTTTCCCCATGGCCGCCACCGGATGATAAGAAGGGTTTGCCGGGGCAAACTGCAGCATCACGTTATTCTGGACAATGATCCTCGCAGTGGAGGCGGGAGGTGAACCGGTACTGCCAGCGTGGCAGCGGTAGCAGACTTCGTATTCGAAGGTCGCTGCGTTAACGGCGGTACCACTCTGGCTTACACCTTTAACCCCGTTGAGTGCTCCGCTTGCAAAAGGTGGCATAGCAGGCTGATTCGTCGATGCATGCGGGTTGTGACAATCGACGCATTCAACATGCATGTTCGTGAACAACTGCGCGGGTTCATTGGGAACATGAATGTTCATGTAGTTGCCTACATTGTGCCGGTAGGTCTTGTTGAACTCCGCCGCAATATTTTTCGCCGCCACATTGCCGTTGTGGCAATCAAGGCAGTTATTTTCTTCGTTCTGGTATTTCAGCAGCATAACGTCTGAACCGGAATTATGCGGGTTGTGGCAGCTTTCGCAACCGTTCTGGGCTACTGTGGTGTAGTCGGGAGGTGTAAAGGGCCAGGGATCAGGTGCGGCACCATTCCATGTTTTCACAGAAGTGTTGTGACTGCTCGTATTCCAGTTGTTTCTAAGGTGGCAGCTGTTGCATAAATCGGAGTTCCGGGTGGTCACCACCAGGAAATCGGAAAGAAGGTTTTTATGCGGATCATGGCATGAAGTACATTGTACCTTGCCTTTTTCAAGTGTTACAGGGGGAAGAATGGCTGACGGGGGTTTAAGCTGGCCGTCGGCTGTGGCGAGCCCGGCCGTGTATTCGATTGATATCGGGTGATCGTTCCGTAAATTGGTCGACAGGTTGCTAAGCCCTGCAGGGATGTTTGTAACACCCTTCTGAAAACTCCTGGCTGTCGACCTGCTCAGGATGTTGCCCAGTGCAATGGTCCCATCGTGACATGATAGGCAGAGCATGGAGGTGCCATCGGGTTGCCCTGGCATGGCCTGCATGGTAGAACTTCTGTACAACGTGTAGGTTACGCCCTGCTCACTCTTGTTCCACATTGGTGACTCTGGCCGGCTGCTGTGGGGCGTGTGGCAAAACAGGCATATTTCGGTTTCGGAAGCAGCTTTGATATCGCCTGTGCCACTCACAGACAAATTGTGTTTGGTGTTCACAACAGACTGGCCGTAAATTATGACAGGTAATAAAATTAATGCAGATACTATTTTGAACATGCGCTGATTACTCATTTAGTATTATTATAATTCAGTTGAAATACCTGGATCCTTGAGTTATAACTGTCGGCAACATACACAAAGTCATTCCTGTCAATATATATTCCGGAGGGCATCCAGAACTCTCCTTCTCCCTGGCCCTGGCCACCAATAGAATTAAGGTAAAGCCCCTTAAGGTCAAAAACCTGCACTGTGTGAAACAAGGCATCCACACTATAGATGTTGCCATGTGAATCCACAGCCACTCCTTTCGGCCTGGCAAAAAAGCCTGATGCATCACCGGGTTTACCGAAAACTGAAACAACGTCCCCCGCCGGATTGAGTACCTGGATTCTGAAATTCATCGCATCATTGATATAAACCAATCCGTTTTTGTCGATCCAGATGTGGGTGGGGTAATTGAATTCGCCCGGGGCAGTGCCTCTTGATCCGATATTTCTTATACGTTCTCCTTTTTCATTTACAATAGCTATACGGTGTGCATTGGTCTCTGTAACCCAAATTTCACGGGTCTTTTCTGACCATGCTATTCCGGTAGGCTGATCCAGAATCAGCGAATCGTTCAGTACCTGCAGTTTTTTTTTATCCGGCAGGAACCGGTAGATTTTCTTTTCAAAAGAATCAGTAAAAAAAAACCCGCCGGAAGAATCTGAACAGATTCCGACCAAAGATATGAAATCATGGTTTAACTTCTGTAAAAAGTGGGGGATATCACCCAATTCTCCCTGTATGTTAAAAATTGACATGGCTCCCTGGTCCAGCACCCAGAAATTCTCCGGATTAACCCCCATAACAGCCACTGGCCGTGTTAATGAAGGTGTTTTCTTACCCAGGAAAATGGAATTGAACCTGCTTCTGAAACTGTGCTGTTTCTTTTTCTTATCCGACGAAGGCCACTGCCTGATCCACTTGATATGGGGAACGCAGGACATTGTATTGGAATCCAAACGGTTGACTCCCTGGGTGTACCCCGGATCCACGAATGTTAATCCAATAAAAAACATCATCAGAACACTGTGATGGGGCAGAATACGCAGTTTCATTGTGGTTGATTGCAGATACAAAGTTACAGGATTTGTAAATGGGAGTTCCTGCTCTTTAGCAAATTTCGTGCTACAAATCTGCCAGCCTTGCTACGTACACAATATCAGCAAGATATGACGCAGAAAGTTTGAAAATATTTATTTTTATCCTTTTTTTCAGTTTAAATCCCAATTCCTGAAGATTTATTTTCATCCGTCATTACCCGGAAAATTAACAGTGGCATAATTGTTGCGTAAGGCAGTTTGCACCACTTTAAAAAGGGTGGACAAAACAATAAAAATAACAATTCAAAAAGCGCACTATGAAAAATATTACTTTGTTTCTTTGTTTCTTGTTCTTAGGTAATCTTTTATTTTCCCAGGATAATAAGTACGTCGGTGTAACGAAATGCAAGATGTGCCACAATAGTGAAGATAAGGGAAATCAGTTTACAAAATGGACGGAAAGCCTCCATTCCAAAGCCTTTGCAACGCTGCAAGGGCCTGAGGCCCTGGCCTATGGTAAAGCTCATAATATTCCCGATCCCTCCAAAGAGCCGAAATGTTTGAAATGTCATGCAACTGCCTTCGGAGTCGATGCCAGCATGATCACAGGTCTTACCATGGAAGAAGGTGTTTCATGTGAATCATGCCACGGTGCCGGCAGTGCTTACAAGTCGATACCTGTTATGAAGGACCAGGCACAGGCATTGAAGAACGGCCTGATCTTGCCAACGGAGGCTACGTGTAAAAAATGTCATAATCCTGAAAGTCCGAATTACAAGCCGTTCGATTTTGCAAAATATTCGCAAAAAATAGCGCATCCGAGACCTAAAAAATAATGTCATGATACAGGAGGTATTTTTCGGGTCTGCGCTCGGTAAACCCAATGAATACTCAGAACGTTACTTATTCTGTTTCCTGTCCATCTCTCAGGAATCACCATTGGGTGTTCCGGCTGCCATACACTCCTTCCCATGAGAACCGTTTCGGTTTCCCTGTGGAAATCAAACACCATTTTGTATTCGGTTATAGCAAAAAAAGCACTTCCATATGAACGCAAAAAAATCATTGCTCAAAACAGGACAATTGGTTTTGATTTGTTTTACATTGAATTTTATCCTTAATTTCAATGCCTTTGCTCAAATGAATCCTGCTGATTTTGTAAACATAGCCAGTATCATTCAGGAACTAAAGGTTCCGGTAAGAGCCGCGATAGATAAAACAGGGAATATCTATGTTACTGACGAAGCGCAAAAGTGTGTTGTTCAGTACGATAGTTTATGGAATTTTATAGGAAAAATATATATCGGAGAAGATCCCACGTCAATTGCAGTCAGCGACAACAACACCATGTTTATTGGTGACTATCACCATGGGAAAATATATAAAAGACTTCCAGGCGGTACGGTTTCAATAATTTACTCTGATACAATTTTTCCTTCAGCGATGGTGGTAAGTCCTGCTAATGAACTTTATGTCGTTGACAGCCGATCAAAAAGAGTGTTGGTACTGAATTTTGCCGGAAACGTATTGAGAACTTTTGGCAGCGGGATCTTCCTTTTCCCAACGGGTATAGCGTTTGATCGCAAAAACAACAGGGTGATCGTTTCTGAACACGGTGGCTTTGGAAATGGATTTAATCTGCATACAGAGATCAGGATTTTTGGAACTACGGGTAATTTAATTTCCACTTTCGGAGGTTGGGGCAATTCCCCCGGGAAATTTTACAGAGTTCAGGGATTAACTGTCGGCAGATGCGGGAATATTTATGTTACCGATCCTTACCAGGGGAATGTCAGTGTTTTTGATGGAAATGGAACATACATTACTAAATTCGGTGTTTGGGGCAACACATTGGGGCAATTAAATGTGCCGATGGATGTAGTTTTCGATTCACATGAAAGAGTTTACGTTGTTTCTTTGAATAACAGTGCGTTAGAGGTGTTTAATATCACCGATTTATTGCCTTCATCAACCATTACAAGCGGAAGTGCTTCAATTTGCCAGGGGAGTTCAACCCCGATTAAAATCAGTTTTACCGGAACGGCTCCATGGACATTTACTTACACCATTAATGGAACAAATCCTCAAACTATCTCCAACACGTACAACAACCCCTATACGCTGAATGCAAGTTTAGCCGGCGCTTACAATGTTACAGCATTATCGGATGCCACAACTGCGGGAACATGTTTCTCCAATACTGCCAATGTGATTTTGAATCCGTTGCCAACCTCAACCATTGCAAATGTTAATCCAACCATTTGCCAGGGTGAATCCGCTAATATCCCTGTTTCTTTTACCGGAACTGCTCCATGGAATTTCACGTATACGGTTAATGGTTTAAATCCAACGACAATAGAGGATGTTTATACCAACCCTTATAACCTTATTGCCACCCAGGCCGGAACGTATCAAATCATAGCCCTGACAGGCGGCAATTGCGCGGGCACCATTTTTACAGGAAGCGCCACAGTAAGCCAGAATCCTGCACCCGTATCCACTATTTTAACCGGTCCTGTTAACATGTGTAAAGGTTCTTCTGCTGATATTCAAATTGCTTTAACCGGTACACCTCCCTGGACATTGACATATACCGTTAATGGTCAAAATCCGTTAACATACACGAATATTACATCAAGTCCATATACATTGACTGTCTTTGACCCGGGAACCTATGTAGTCAGCGCATTAAGTGATGCAACCTGCAATGGCTCCACTTTCAACGGCGTCACAGTTGTTACGGAACATCAAATGCCTGAGTCGGGTATTACCCCGGGAAATACAAGCATCTGCGCCAATGATTCTGCATTGATTGCAATAAATTTAACAGGTACCCCACCCTGGTCATTAACCTACACCATTAATGGGTTAAATCCGACAGCAATCAGCAATATCATCGCCAGTCCTTACACTTTCTATACGCAGCAACCGGGAGTCTATGCAGTCAGCTCTTTGTCTGATGCTTACTGCAATGGAACAAGTTTTTCAGGAAGTATGGCTGTTACAGTAAGCCCATTACCCGTGGTTAATCTGGGTCCTGATGTTGCCATTTGCCTGGGACAAACATTAACTTTGGACGGAGGTGTTCATGATTCCTATTTATGGAGCGATTTTTCAACAAATCAAACCCTGACGGTGGGCACAACAGGAAATTACAGTTTGTTGGCTACGGATAACGGTTGTCAGAATTCTGACGAAGTATTTGTAAATATGACACCAAATCCGATATCCGCATTCATCTACAGCATCATAAACCTTGAAGTTTCATTTACAAACAATTCCAGCAATACCGATTCCTTTTTTTGGGATTTCGGCGATGGATTAACAAGCACTGCTGCGAATCCGGTACATTTGTATTCAGCACCCGGTAATTATGTGGTTTCGCTTACAGCAACTAATTTCGGTTGTGGAAATTCCATCTCTGCGGATACCCTGGATCTGATCGCGACAGCGATTACAGAAAAAAATCCTGCATTTTCTTTCTCCGTTTATCCGAATCCGTCTCATGGGATTTTTAACCTGGATATTTACAACCCAAATTCTTCCGAATTGAAAATTTCAATTTTAAATTCCATTGGACAGATTATTTACAGTGAAGAGTTGAATGCGGTAAAATCTTCCGAACAAATCAACCTGAGCAACAGGGCGTCGGGAGTTTATTCGATCAGGTTGGTTTCAAAAGAAACAGCAAGATTTGCAAAAATAATTATTACGAAATAAACTGCATTGAAGCATCAGCAGATCCAGACTGAAAGGGTATTTTCCCTGATGGTTTTAAAAAAGCTCATTATGAGACATTCAATAAAAAAATCCAGGTTCATCAGAATAGCAATAGTTCAACTCATAGCTATAATGATTTTTTCTGGTATACATATAACCCAGGCACAAATTACACAACCTACCGCCTGGACGAAAGCCTATGACCAGGTTTCGGGCACCTGCACCGGGGTTACGTTTCCGGTTGCAGCAGGTTCAAACCGGATACTGGTTGTCGGAATAACACACACGCTTACCGGTTCGGCAATTCAAGCAAATCCGACAACCATCAGTTATGGCGGAGTAACATTAGTACTTGCCACAACCAATGGTGCTACCAGCGGAAGAACGCATACCTGGCTCTATTATTTAAAAGATAATGTTGTTATGGATGGCACCTCGAAGGCCTTGCTTGTAACTTTAGCCAATACACATGCAAATGTTTCAGTCTGGTATTCTGTTTTTGCAAATGTTGATCAAACTCCGGCAACCTATACAACAGGAAATGGCTTAAATAATACCAGCGGCAGCGGACCAGCCCAGCTTAGTACGGCCATGGCAGTTAATACCAACGAGCAGGCAGTTTATATTTCAGGCATGTATTGTTCCACTACAACTGCACCGGCTTATACTATTAATGCCAACTGGACTTCAGGAGGGATTAGTACAGCAAACAATGGAACGATTTCCTGGAAAAATGAAGTTACCAGGCGAACAATTCCGGGAACGAATACCACTGACAATGCTGCAACATCTGCAATAACGCCTGCTTCAAGTATTCGTTGGGCCATGTCTGCAATGAGTTTACCAATGTATGTTCCACCCACACTTACAATTTCAAATCCAACAACCGCAGTTGGCGCTGCTTCTGTGTGCGGTTCAACATTAAATGCACCGATACACGCTTTTAGAATCGGATCGACGGGAAGTGCCGGAACCTTAACCAACTTTCAGTTTACAACCACCGGCACCTATGCTCCTGCTGATTTAACAAATTTCAAAATTTGGTGGAGCAGTGCAAATTTGCTTTCTGGGGCAACCTTACTGGCAACCAATTCGGCCCCTGCAGCAGCCGGCATTCAGACTTTCCCTGCTTTTTCTTTAAGCATACCGGCCGGTACAACCTATTATTTCTGGATTACTGCTGATATTTCCGGTTCAGCAGTTGGTGGGAATACCATTGCAGTTAACGGGTCGGTTGCTACTGATATGACAACCACTGCAGCAACTGCCGGAGGTCCAACAACTGCCAGCGGTACGCAGACATTCATTGCTCCACCAGCTGCTGTAATTGTCAGCGGTGGTGGTGCTTTTTGCGGCAGTACAACGCTAACCGCTTCCGGCGGTACCGGGGGTACCATTTACTGGCAAAATACCACTTCAAACGGAACGTCAACTGCAACGCCTTCAACCAGCCAGGTTGTGGCAGCCAGTGGCACATATTATTTCAGAGCCCAAAATGCAGGAGGTTGCTGGGGAACCGAAGGAAGTGCCGTAGTTACCATAAATCCCGCATCAATAACCCTGGGTGCCAATCCATCTGTTTGTCAGGGTGTTACTTCGGCCAATCTCACCTACGCCGCAACAACCGGAACTCCGAACCAGTACAGTATCGTTTACAGCGCTGCAGCAATCGCACAGGGATTTGTCAACGTCACAAACGCGGTTCTTCCTGCCAGCCCGATTGTTTTGGTTGTTCCTGCAGCCGCAGTTGCAGGAACGTATAGTTTTAATGTTACCGTGAGAAACTCTTCGACAGGGTGTACAAGCACAGCTTACCCGAGTACAATTACGTTATCTACTCCTCCCGGAATTGTAACGGTTTCAGGGGGAGGAACATTTTGTGGCGGAAGTACCACTTTGGTTGCTTCAGGTGGAACAGGAGGAACGATTTACTGGCAAGGCACCATCATCAATGGAACTTCTACAGCAACACCCTCAACCAGCCAGGTTGTTTCAGTAAGCGGAACCTATTATTTCAGGGCTTTAAACGGCAATTGCTGGGGTCCCCAGGGAAGCGCGGTGGTTACTATAAATATTGCCAATACCATTACTTTGGGTGCTGATCCGGTAATCTGCCGGGGACTTACATCTGCCAACCTCACCTATAGTGCAACAACCGGAACTCCCAATCAATACAGTATTGTCTACAGTGCTCCTGCCATCGCGCAGGGGTTTGTTAACGTAACAAATGCCGCCCTTCCGGCCAGTCCGATTGTTTTAGTTGTTCCTGCAGCGGCAGCTGCAGGAACATATAGTTTTAATTTAACTGTCAGGAACTCAACTACGCTCTGTGTAAGTGGCACGTATGCAAAAAATATTACTTTGAATCCCACACCAGCCACCCCAGGTGCTGTTACGGGTTCTGCAACTCCGGCCCCATCAACAGCAGGATTAATTTACAGCATAACAGCTGTTGCCAGTGCAACAACGTATACATGGTCGGTACCGGCTGGGTGGTCTATTACTGCAGGACAAGGCACTATTTCAATCACTGTTACATCCGGCACCCTTGGCCAGAATGGAAATATTTCGGTTACAGCAGGGAATTCATGCGGAACCAGTTCCGCATCCTCATTGGCAGTTTCAACTGCGATTCCAACCCCCCACGGCACTGTTTGCAATCAATGTCACATCAATCATACTGCTCCCGGCGGGCAGTTAACAGCTGTCGCAGGCAATGCAAATCTTTGCATCAGTTGTCATAACCCGGCTGGTTCGGCTAGCCTGAAACCTTTTGCTAATTCAGATAAAGCGATACCAGGAACAAGTGGTACTTCGCATTCATGGGATAAAAATGCCGTCAATGCAACTTACCAGACAAATATGCCAACAACTCCGGGTATGCTTACCCGGATTGCTTCCGGTCAGATAATCTGTTCCACCTGCCATGATCAGCATTCTCAGACATTTTATCCTTATTTAAGGGCGGATAATACGGGTGATGCACTATGCAAGGACTGTCACTCAGCCAGGAATTTGGGTACATATTTATCGAATACAACTACGAACCGAAGTTCGCACCCGGTAGGAATATCCTACAATCCGGCTGACCCCCGGTTTTTGGCAACTCCAACAGCACCGATTGTTTTGGTTAATTCAAAAGTTGAATGTTCCAGCTGTCATAAAGTACATTATGCCGGTTCCCCTGATGGAAATATTCTTCAGATGATTTATAATGAGAACCTTTGCCAGAGTTGTCACGCGTATAAGACCGCAACTACTACGATGGATCATAAGGGGATGACCTGCATCACCTGCCACGATTCGCATCAAACCGGCTCAACAAATATTTACCTGATCCGGGATAATATAATTACCCCTAACAGCGGGACAAAGCCTGTTGTTTTTAATTCAAATACAAGCGGATCAAATTATGCTGACGGAACGGCCAATTTTAATGGGGTTTGTGAGGTTTGCCATACGTTGACCGATCATTATACAAATACTGCCATGGGCACAACCGATGCCCGCCACATGGTTAACCCAGTTACCAAATGTGTTACCTGCCACCCGCATAATAAGGGCTTTGCAGCACAAACAGATTGCTTTTCCTGTCATAATGCAATTGCCGGAACCAGAAGGCAAATTGTTGATGCTACCGGGAACGGACTTGGTGCAGGCGGTGATTTCAAAAGGACTTCGCATCATGTAACAGGAGCAATTCCAACTGTAGGTGACTGTATTAAGTGTCATTATATGGGCGACCACAAGGATGGTACTGTAAAACTGCTTGATCCCGACCAGGGATTCCTGAACATTTATACCTATAATCCTGCCAATAAATCCAGCGTTGAAAGCTTCTGTATAAACTGTCACGATGCAAATGGTTCCAATGGCGATCTCACTCCCTTTAGTGATAACATTACAGTTCCTGTAATTGACCAGGCGATGTGGGCAGCGTCGTCTCATAAAACCGCGGGAACTGCCAATGCAAATACCTGCCTGGCATGTCATGATAACGGGCATGGTTCTAATAAAAGTACATTAATCGGGCCTTATGCCTATGCCGGACCGGGAACCGGAACTGATCTGATGAACGAAGAAGAGGGTTTCTGCCTTGGCTGCCATGGAGCCGGCGGAGCAGCTACTATCCAGGTTCATCTTTCATTTTCCGGCAATGCAAACACGGCTACCGCTTTCCGTAAACATGATCCAACAGCCACCTACCGCATACATAATAACGGAGAAAACACCGGGGCTGCATTTGGCGGTACGAATCGCCATGTTGAATGTGCCGATTGCCACAACCCTCACGCAGCTAAATCGTATGCCGTAACAGTAGCACCTGCAATTTATAATGGGTTAACCGGTGTATCCGGTGTAACTCCTGCTTACGCCGGTGCCGGAGCTCCGACCGGATTTACGTTTAACACCAATGCAACGTATGAATACGAAGTCTGCTATAAATGCCATTCAAGCTTTACGACATTACCAACTTATTTGCCGGCAGGGTGGACGGGTACTGCCGATCAGGCTGATGCGCTAAAAAAGTTAACAACCGGTGGCACCAACACTCAGATAGCCGACTCACGTGATATGGCGCAAGAATATAATCCGAATAATCAGTCGTTTCACCCGGTTATGGCTGCAGGAAAGAATCTTAATATCAATGCCGCTACGTTCCAGACTGGCTGGACCTATACATCAAGAATGTACTGTTCTGATTGTCATGACAATAATCAGAAAGCCACTGCGGGTTATGGCAGAGGACCGCATGGATCGCAAAACCTGCATATTCTTGATGCCGGAACAGGCGCTTCGGGAACAACAGGATTTAAAACAACCCACAATGGTACAAATACTGCGGTCACTGATTTCTGCACAAAATGCCACCAGGCAACTTCATACATTTCCGGGAATACCAGTTCCAGGTATGGTTATCATAACTATCATGTGGCAGGCACAACCCAGGAAGGATGTTACATATGTCATGACACTCACGGAAGTGAGCAGTTTCACCTGATAAATTTCAGCAGAAACCAGGCCCCGACAATCTGCATTTCATCGGTAGGAACCAATACCCAGGCTGCATTTGCTCACGCAGCCGGAACAGCAGCAAACACCTGTACTGTTACTTGTCATGGAACCAGCCATGGCTCAGGAAAATCCTATACTCCTGCTTACAATTAGTATATTTAAAAGAGGTAAAAACAGACATATATGAAAATAGGTTCAATACTGTTCGTACTCGCACTTGTTCCAATAATTTCATTTTCGCAGTCAAAAGTTGCAGATCAGGTCACCGATATCGATGGCAATATCTATAACACAGTTAAAATCGGCAACCAGGAATGGCTTAAAGAAAACCTTAAAGTCACCAGGTACAACAATGGAGACCCGATATCACAGATTACGGATGTATTTGCCTGGACCAAACTAACAACGCCGGCATACTGTAATTATAACAACGACGAGCGTGTTGCTCAGGAGTATGGTCGTTTGTACAATTATAATGCTGTTGTTGATCCCAGGAAACTTTGTCCTTCAGGCACTCATATGCCAGACGACCAGGAATGGGAAACCTTATCAGAATTTTTAGGTGGGTTGAAGGTTGCAGGAGGAAAAATGAAAGAGGCCGGCACCAAACACTGGAGGAGTCCGAATGTGATGGTAATTGATACCACGAACGGCAATTTCAGCGAAATTCCGGTAGAAGAAAGTGGTTTTTCGGCACTTCCTGCCGGCAGGCAATATCATGATCAATATATTTTCCTTGGGGAATATACCCAAATGTGGTCGGTTACACAATGTGAGTATGATGACGACCTCGTCTGGTGCAGGTACCTGACCTTTAGTTTACCTCATCTCAAACGCTTCACGTATAAAAAGCATTACGGCCTTTCTGTTCGTTGTTTGAAAGACTAAAAACGTCCAGGCTAAAACTCATTTCCGCACAACTGTTTGATTTTGTTAATTCTTTTTATTGGTCCGTCTTTATTTCCCGATACAAAGGTTCTTCCTTTGAGAGAAAATTCATGATTTTAATCACACAAAACCAGGCATTTAGCCGATGAATATTGATATATGGAACTGTTTGCCCGTATTGCGGACTGGTTTTTGAATAAGTTTTTACTGACAGACTCCGTTCAGCCTGTGAATCTTCCTTTCAAAAAGCCACATCGATGAAGAAAATTCTGCGAATTTTCCTTTTTTCTGCCATATTGGGGACTACTATGGCGATTTATGGCCAGGATCCTGGTTGCACCCAGTTTTCCAACACGCCATTATATTATAATCCT
>JBAXDH010000053.1:0-26141 GCA_037141055.1 bacterium
AACCATAATTTTGCTGAATGAGTGAAGGTGTAACAACTACCAGGTTAAGCAAAGCCGCACGGGAATTTAACATTGGGATCAAAACCGTAGTGGATTTCCTGATTAAAAAGGGATATCCGATGGACATGGACCCCAATGCGAAATTATCGCAGGAGATGTATAACCTTCTGATGAAAGAGTTCGCGTCGGAAAAACATGTCAAGGAGGAGGCAAAGAAGATCGGGCTTCAGTTTGCCACCCATGAAACTATCACCATTGAGGATAAAAAAACGGCATCCAAGGATCGCGAAAAAGAGCTTGATGATCTTTTCATCAAGAACGTATCCATGGATTTCGAAAAGAAGCAATATGAAGCTGCCAGAAAACCCAGGGAAGTTGTCGTAAAAGAAGAAAAGAAACCCGAAATTGCACCGCCTTCCGAACCGGCAAAACCACCTGTTCCGGTAGTTCCGGAACAAAAACCGGTTCCTGCTGCAGTCGCAGAACAGCCGGTAGTGCATGCCCCGGTGCCTGTAATCGCGGAAGTGGCAGCCCACGAAAAACCAGTTGAAACAGATGAACCTGCGAAACCGGAAACTCTACAGGAAACACCAACTTCAGAACAAAGGCCTGTCCCTGCAGATATAGTGGAGGCCGACATTCCGGAAACGGGACCTGCGCAGAAGCCGACCAATGATTTAAAGATCGTTGGCATGATGGACCTGGGCGTTTTTGACAAGAAATCGACGAAAAAAGTCAAGATAAAACAGCCGCAGGCAACCGAACAGGTTAACCCGCAGCCCGAACCGCAACCCGAACCGGTTGTTGAAGCGAAAGCGCCGGTCGCACCTGAAATTTTGGCTCCCGAACCCACTCCCGTGGTCATTGAGCCTGTCGTTCAAAAGATTGTCCAACCGGTCCAGGAATCGAATTTCCTTCCTATGGAACGAATCAAACTGGAAGGGCCTACCATCCTCGGTTCCATCATACTGCCTGAACCGAAGAAATTTGAGAAGAAGAAACCGACACCAGTTGCTTCGTCCTCCGATGAAACACTGAAATCCAAGAAAAAGAAACGCAAACGCATCAAACGCCAGGGAGAAGAAGGTACTGTTTCTACAACAGCGAGTACCGATGCACCCCGCCCGTCGATGCACAAGCTTACGCTTGCAAAAGATAAAAAATTCAGCAAGGACACGCAAAAACCTGAGGTCACTTCCGAAGATATCGAAAAGCAGATCAAGGAAACCCTGGCGCGGTTAAGTCCTTCGGGCAAATCAAAAGCTTCGAAGTACCGTAAGGCAAAGCGCGAAGCCGTCAGTCACCAGATGCACCAGGAAATGGAACGCATGGAGGAAGGCAAGCGGATTATCAAAGTCACGGAATTTGTGACTGCAAACGAACTTGCTTCCATGCTGAACGTTCCGGTAACGGATGTTATTTCCACCTGCATGTCGCTCGGCATGTTTGTTTCAATCAACCAGCGGCTTGATGCCGAAACCCTTACACTTGTTGCGGAAGAGTTTGGCAGCAAGGTTGAATTTGTCAGTGTCGAGGTTCAGGAAGCCATTAAACAAAATGAGCCTGATAAACCTGAAGATATGGAGGACAGGCCTCCGATAGTTACGGTGATGGGCCACGTTGACCACGGCAAGACCAAACTACTCGACTTTATCAGGAGCACCAATGTGGTTGCAGGCGAAGCAGGCGGTATAACCCAGCATATTGGTGCCTACGAGGTAATGCGCGAGAACGGCAAAAAAATAACCTTCCTCGACACGCCCGGCCATGAAGCTTTTACGGCCATGCGTGCCCGCGGAGCCGGCGTTACCGATGTGGCAATCATCGTGATCGCCTCCGACGAAACAGTCATGCCACAAACCCGTGAAGCCATCAACCATGCGCTTGCCGCAGGTGTTCCGATAGTTTTCGCATTCAACAAAATGGATAAAACCAATGCCAACCCGGAAAAAATCAGGGAAGAATTGTCGAAAATGAACATCCTGGTTGAAGAATGGGGCGGCAAATACCAGACCCAGGAAATTTCGGCGAAGGTTGGAACCAATGTGGACCTGTTGCTGGAAAAAGTATTGCTCGAAGCCGAAATGCTGAGCCTGAAAGCCAACCCTACACGTCTTGCAACCGGCACCGTCATTGAATCATCCCTGGATAAAGGCCGTGGTTATGTTTCCAAGTTATTGGTCCAGAACGGCACCTTGCGTGTGGGCGACATCGTTCTTGCCGGTGCAACTTACGGAAAAGTCAAGGCACTCTACAATGAGCGCAACATCCCCATCAAGGAAGCAGGACCATCGCAGCCGATGCTGATGCTGGGCCTGAACGGAGCACCCCAGGCCGGCGACGGGTTCAACGTGATGGCGGATGAAAAAGAGTCGAAACTTATTGCTACCAAACGGTTGCAGTTGCAGCGTGAGCAGGGACTGCGCACGCAGAAACACATCACACTCGATGAAATCGGCCGCCGCATTGCTATCGGAGACTTCAAAGAACTCAACATTATTGTGAAAGGTGATGTGGACGGTTCGGTCGAAGCATTGTCCGATTCATTGCTGAAACTGTCCAATGAGGAAGTCATGGTCAACGTGATTCATAAATCCGTTGGAGCCATTACCGAATCCGACGTACTCCTTGCCTCCGCGTCCAACGCCGTTATCGTAGGTTTCCAGGTCCGCCCTTCTGTAAGTGCGCGTAAACTTGCAGAAACGGAACAGATCGACATTCGCCTGTACTCCATCATTTACCAGGCCATCGAAGAGATCAAGGCTGCCATCGAAGGGATGCTTTCACCGGAAATCGAGGAGAAGATCCTTTGCAACATCGAAGTCCGGGATGTGTTCCAGATCACCAAGGTCGGTTCCATTGCAGGTTGCATGGTTCTCGACGGGAAAGTTACCCGGAATACGAAAATCAGGGTTATCCGCGACGGGATCGTGGTTCACACAGGTTCGCTCGGATCATTGAAACGGTTCAAGGATGATGTCAAGGAGGTTCTGACCGGTTATGAATGCGGATTGAATATCCAGGGATTCAACGACATCAAAGTTGGCGACATCGTGGAAGGTTACGAACTCACGGAGGTAAAGCGGAAATTGTAAGCGTCAGCTATTTTTGAAGCGTCTGGAGCCTGTCGGGACCGATTGAAACAATTTCAACGGGCAGTCCGACCTCATTTTCAATAAACTTTATATAATCAGCCAGTGCGCCCGGGATATCCTTTATTGCGGTGCATCCTTCAAGGCCTGTATTCCATCCGGCCTTCTGCAGGTATTCCGGATGAATAGCCTCATCGCAGAGGTCGAACGGGAATCCTGAAAGCAATTCATCCCCTGAACGGTAACCTGTGCATATTTTTATTTCCGGAAATGGATTGAGCACATCCGCTTTCATCATGATCAGGCTATCGACACCATTCAGCATGATGGAATATTTGAGTGCGGGCAGGTCAAGCCAGCCACAGCGGCGCGGACGGCCTGTCGTAGAACCGAATTCATTGCCACCTGTGCGCAATTTCTCCCCATCCGCATCATTCAGTTCCGTTGGGAACGGACCGCTGCCGACCCGTGTACAGTATGCTTTGAAAATACCAAATATTTTTCCGATCCTGTGCGGTGAAATCCCAAGCCCTGAGCATACTCCAGCCGTAATTGTATTGGAGGACGTTACGAACGGATATGACCCGAAATCAACATCCAGCATAGTGCCCTGGGCTCCTTCGGCGAGGACTGATTTTCCCTCGTCAAGGCTTTGATTCAGGTAAGTTTCGCTGTCGATGATCTTTAAACCTTTCATCCGGCTGATGGATTCGAACCACTTCGATTCGTATTCGTCAAAATTGAGACCATCGAGCAGGTGCGAAGCGTAATCGAACCCAAGATGCCTGATGGTTTCCAGGTGTTCAGCCTTCAGTTGCTCATACCTGTTGTTAAAAGCAGGTTCGGTAATATTGCCGACACGCAGGCCATTCCGGCCATATTTATCCGTGTAGGTTGGCCCGATCCCCTTCAGCGTCGAACCGATTTTGGAGATGCCCTTTTCTGATTCGAGCGCAGCATCAAGCAGCCTGTGCGACGGCATGATCAGGTGCGCACGCCTGGAAACAAGCAGGTTTTCTTCCGGAACCATTCCTGCCTCCCGAAGATTATCTATTTCCTTGAACAGGATAAGCGGATCGATAATAACTCCGTTTCCGATCACATTCAGGGTTTTCCTGTGAAAAATACCGGAGGGAATTGTGTGAAGCACGAACTTCCTGCCATCGAAAATAATCGTATGTCCTGCGTTGGGTCCGCCCTGGAACCTGGCGATTATATCATAACGCGGAGTAAATACATCAACGATTTTTCCCTTGCCTTCGTCTCCCCACTGTAGACCCAGGATAACATCAACCTTCATAATCTGAATTTACTTCTTGGATTTGGAATGACCGTAAAACGTCAGCGCATAGTGCGAAATATCGACATTGAATGTTGATTCAATGTGGGCTTTGACCTCCTCGATGCGCGGATCATAGAATTCAAGCACTTCGCCTGAATCTTCATAGATGAAATGATCATGCTGCCTCAGCAGGGTCGATTTTTCAAATTGGGCATAATTGGTTCCAAACTGATGCTTTGTCACCAGTCCGCAATCAAGGAGCAATTCAATGGTATTGTACAGCGTGGCCCTGCTCACCCGGTATTTGTGATTCTTCATGCGGATGTACAGGGTTTCAATATCAAAATGCCCTTCCGTTGCAAATATCTCTTTTAAGATGGTGTAGCGTTCCGGCGTTTTGCGATGTCCATGTCGTTCCAAATAATCCGTAAACATGCTCCGGGCTGTTTCGAAAAGGTCTTCCATTGGTTTCTTGATCATATTCGGAAATTTCGCATAAAGGTAAGCAATTAGCTATATTTAGAACGAATAAAAATAGATTTATTTACTAATTTATCCTGGTAACATGTGTTATACCTTCGACCATATTCAATTTTGACAGTGCGTCATTCAAATTTTCCGTATTTTTAACATAGAGTGCGATCGCACCTTCGGTAAGTCCGTCGAAAGCATCTATATGGAACGATTTGATATTCAGGTTGAGATCATTTGAAATAATTCGTGTGATTTCGTTGGTTAGTCCCTGCCTGTCAATACCGGTTACTTTAATTTCAGCAACAAAGGAAATCGATTCGTGGTTGGCCCAGTTCACTTTAACCATTTTGGTTCCGTAAACTGTCATCATCTCGTGAGCTTTCGTACATTTTGTGCGATGGATCTGCATTGGCATGTCGTCAGAGGCCAGCAACCCGATCACTTCATCGCCCGGGATGGGGTTACAACATGCGGCAACCTTGTAGTCTATTGCTTTCGCTTCCTTTCCGATCTTATGACCTGCGACGGCAACCTTTGCGTTTTTCTGCAGGGGAAGTTCCCGGTCAGCAGGGCTGCTCTTTTTCACAGCACCGTTTCCGATATAATTCAGCCACCCGTTCCGTACATTCGAAGCGGAGAACAGTTTTACATCCTTTAACCCGACTGTTCCCTGGGCAACAGCATAATATAAGTCGACAAGGCTGCTGAAATTAATTACCGCCATGAACTTCTTTATATTGTCATTGGAGAATACCAGGCCGATCTGGACAAACCATTTGCCCAGTTTCTCCTTCCCTGCCTTTGCAAATTTCTTTTTTTCAGCCCGAACAGCAAGTTTGATGCTTGTCTTGGCCCTTGTGGTCATGACATAACCCAGCCATTCTTCTTTTGGGGACTGTTTGATCGAAGTAATGATCTCGACCTGCTGACCGTTTTTCAGAATGTGGTTGATCGGCGCAAGTTTTTTATCCACCTTGGCGCCGATGCAGGTGCTGCCCAGCTCGCTGTGAATGGCATACGCAAAATCAAGCACGGTAGAATTTGCCGGCAGGGTGCGTAATTCGCCCTGCGGGGTGAAAATTGAAATTTCGTCAAGGAAGAAGAACCCTTTCACGTCATCGATAAACGACAGTGCATCCGCATCAGGGCTTTCTATCATCTCCTTGATACGGTCGAGCCAGTTATCAAGGCGGCTGTTCATATTCATTGCCTCCTTGTATTTCCAGTGCGCGGCATAGCCCTTCTCCGCTATTTCATCCATCCGGCGGGAGCGTATCTGTATCTCAACCCATTGGCCGGTATGGCTCATTACCGTTGTGTGCAGCGCCTCATACCCGTTTGCTTTGGGGATGGATATCCAGTCGCGCAACCTGTCCATGTTCGGGCGATAAAAATCTGTGATGGCGGCATATACCTTCCAGCAATCGGATTTTTCTGTTTCAACCGGTGAATCAATCACAATCCTGATCGCGAAAATATCATAAATCTCCTCGAATGGAACTTCTTTTTTCTGCATCTTCATCCAGATGGCAGCGATGGATTTTTCACGGTCATGGACCTCGAAAACAAATCCTTTTTCGCTGAGCGCCTTTTTGATCGGGTAGACGAACTTGTTGACGAATCGTGTACGGCTCCTGGCAGATTCCTTCAGTTTTCGCGAGATGGTTTCATAAACTGCCGGCTCGGTATATTTGAGGGCGAGATCTTCCAGCTCGCTCTTGATCGCGTGCAAACCCAGCCGGTGAGCCAGGGGTGCATAGAGATAAATTGTTTCGGAGGATATTTTGAGCCGCTTATCCAGCGCCAGGGCATCGAGCGTGCGCATGTTGTGCAGCCTGTCCGCAAGTTTGATCAGGATAACGCGAACATCATCGGACAGCGTCAGCAGGATTTTTTTGAAATTTTCAGCATGGATTGATGCCGTGCGCTGATCGAAGATTCCTTTGATTTTTGTCAGCCCGTCGATAATGGCAGCAACTTTGTCGCCGAACAATCCCCTGATATCCTCGAGGGTGTATTCCGTATCTTCTACCACATCATGCAGCAGGGCACATATGATAGAGGTGGCACCAAGGCCGATTTCTCCGGCAGCAATTGTTGCAACACTCAGCGGATGGTAGATATAAGGCTCCCCGGTTTTCCTGCGCATGTCCTTGTGCGCTTCAAGGGCCATCTTGAAAGCCTTGCGCACAATTTTCCTGTCAACGGGATTACGTGGTTTCCAGAGACGAAGAAGGTTGCGGTAGCGCTTCAGAATCTCACGTTTTTCCCCTTCCGAATCCTGCTGATACATCGCTGCTGGCTCTTTTTGAATAGGCTGCTAAATTACTTAAAATTTAGAATGAATTGAAATAAAGTGCCGATATCTCCTAAGGCGGGAAGAAAATTATTACTTTTGACGATACATTCTGAAGTTCCTTTCCCGATATGTCCAAACGATTGTTTTCGCATTTATTCCGGTTGGTCCTGTTGGTCCTTACGATGGCCCCTGCACTGGTTTTTGCCACCCATCAGCGGGCTGCAGACATTACCTACCGCCATATTTCCGGACTCACCTATGAAATCACGCTTACTTCCTATACCTTCACACCAAGCCCGGCCAATGCCTACCGCGATTTTCTGACGATCAACTGGGGCGACGGAACATCCAAGGAGATACCAAGGGTGCTGGTAACGTACCTCCCCGATGAAATCACTTACAATAAATACGTCGGAACGCACGACTTTCCGGGTCCTGCAACGTATACCATATCGTGCGAGGATCCCAACCGGAACGGTGGCATTATGAATATTCCGAATTCCATAAACACACCCTTGTATATATACTCAGAACTCACTATCAGCCCCTTCCTCGGGGGTTACAACAACAGCCCGGTGCTGCTGATGCCCCCGGTGGACAATGGCTGCGTTAACCAGGTATTTTACCACAATCCCGGGGCCTATGATGCCGACGGAGACAGTCTTTCATACAGGCTTGTTCCCTGCAGGGGAGCGCTCGGTCAGATCATCCCTGGCTACACCTATCCGCCCGCATCCGTCAGCCTGACTCTTGATGCCATCACCGGCGACCTTACCTGGGACAGCCCGCGGCAGCAGGGTGAATACAACATTGCCATCCTGGTTGAAGAATGGCGGAACGGCACTAAAATCGGAAGTGTTCTGCGCGACATGCAGATCATCATTGTGGCCTGCAATAACCGTCCGCCCGTAATTGATTCTGTTTTTGACACCTGTGTCGAAGCAGGGAAAAACCTGCGGTTCCCTGTAAAAACCTATGACCCCGACAGCAACAATGTAACCCTCACCGGGACCGGCGGGCCGTTTGTCCTGGCTGTGAACCCCGCCACCCTTGAACCAACCCCTGCCACCGGGCATGGTCACACAACCGCCCTTTTCCGCTGGAATACCGTTTGCACGCATGTCATCAAACGCCCGTACCAGGTATTTTTCAAATCAAAGGACGACGGAAGCCCGGTAAGCCTGGTCGCCATAAAATCCATCAAAATACTTGTGATCGGGCCCGCCCCCAAAAACCTGGCGGCGACACCTTCAGGCAATACCATTGCCTTGACCTGGGATGGCTATGAATGCACCAATGGATCAGGTTTTTACATTTACCGAAAAGCTGACTCAACCGGGTATGTGCCCGGCTACTGCGAAACCGGGGTTCCACCTTACCTGGGGTATACGAGGATCGACGACATTCATGATATCACACGAACATCCTACCTCGACGACAACAAGGGCGCAGGATTGATGCGTGGTCTGAAATACTGTTACCTTGTAGTGGCATACTATCCCGACCAGGCGGAAGGCTATGCCTCAAACGAAGCCTGCGCCGCGCTGAAGAAGGATGTGGCCGTGATCACCAACGCAAGCATCATCAACACGAGCGAAACAAGCGGCTCCGTTTATGTTGCATGGTCAAAACCTACGGAGATCGACCCGGTGCAGATTCCCGGCCCCTGCAAATACATTGTTGCGCGGTCACGATCGGATGTACCAGGCACATTTGTCCTTGTCGACTCCCTTACCAACCTGAACGACACAATATTGATCAACAACCAGTTAAACACCAGTCTGTATCATTATCTTTACAGGATTGATTTTTATAATGTAACCCCTGGAAACCGGTTTCTTGTCGGATCATCGCAGGTTGCATCGACTATGTACCTCACTGCGGTACCGACAGACAAGATGGTCAGACTGGCATGGCTCAACGATGTGCCATGGATCAACCGCCGTTTCACAATTTACCGGAAAGGGCCGGGCCAGGCAACGTTCGATTCAGTGGGAACAAGCGCAACTCCGAAATACAACGACAGGAGCCTGGTTAACGGACTCACTTACTGCTATTACATCAAAAGCACGGGCAATTATTCCGCGCCGGGTTTTGTCGATCCCATCGTGAATCTGTCCCAGGAAACCTGCACGATCCCCGTTGATAATATTCCCCCCTGCCCTCCCCTGCTTTCGGTGAACACCATTTGCGAAGAATCGGAAAACATTCTGTCCTGGACCAAACCAGCCGACAGTTGCCCGGATGATATCGCCAAATACTACATCTTCTACACCCAGGTTAATGGCAAGCCGGTACTGATCGACTCGGTCTCCAATCCGCATGATACGAGTTATTCGCACAAGCCTCCGCAGACTGTCAGCGGCTGCTATGGCATAATGGCGGTCGATTCCGTGGGCAACCGCAGCGACACGGGCAATATCATCTGCATCGATTACACGGCATGTCCGCAATACCGGCTGCCGAATATCTTCACGCCCAACGGCGACGGGAAAAACGATAATTTCATTCCCTTTCCCGGTTACACCTCGGTGAGTGAAATCAACCTTACAATTGTCGACCGGTGGGGAAGAACAGTATTTGAAACGCAAGATCCTGCCATTCAATGGAATGGGAATGACAAAACCACCAACCAGCCATGCAGCGACGGCACCTATTTCTATATATGCGATGTTTATGAACTTACCCTGCAAGGCACAGTCAAGAGAAATCTTCATGGTTCACTGACAATCCTGAGGTAGATTTCATATCTTTGCACCCGTGAAAAACCTACGTAACTTCTGCATTATTGCTCATATCGACCATGGTAAATCCACCCTGGCTGATCGTCTTTTACAATGGACCGACACGGTTTCCGAAAGAGACTCAAGGGAGCAGGTGCTCGATGACATGGACCTGGAACGTGAGCGTGGCATCACCATCAAGAGTCATGCAATCCAGATGAATTTCCTGCACAACGGCGAAGAGTATGTGTTGAATCTCATCGACACGCCGGGGCATGTTGACTTTTCCTATGAAGTTTCCCGTGCGATTGCGGCCTGCGAAGGCGCC
The DNA here is from genome assembly GCA_037141055.1 of bacterium. Lineage (GTDB taxonomy): Bacteria > Bacteroidota > Bacteroidia > Bacteroidales > FEN-979 > CAIVAT01. The sequence continues at coordinate 10,199 of JBAXDH010000053.1, forward strand.
CTCCTGGTGGTGGATGCAACCCAGGGAATCCAGGCACAGACCATTTCAAACCTGTATCTTGCAATAGATCACAACCTCACCATCATCCCCGTGCTGAACAAGATTGACATGGATGCCGCGATGATTGAAGAAGTCAAGGACCAGATCGTCGATCTCCTCGGATGCGACCATGATGAGATACTTGCCGTGAGTGCAAAAACCGGGCTGGGAATCGACCAGGTACTCGATGCCATCATAAACAGGATTCCATGCCCGAAAGGCGATCCGAATGCACCGCTGCAGGCATTGATCTTCGACTCACTGTTTAACCCGTTCAGGGGTGTCGTCGCCTATTTCAGGATTTTCAACGGTTCCATTAAAAAAGGGGACCACGTGAAATTTGTTGCAACGGGAATGGATTACCATGCCGATGAGGTCGGAATTTTACGGATGAAACAGGAAGTGCGCGACACTGTTTATGCCGGGGATGTCGGGTATATCATTTCCGGGATAAAGAACAGCAAGGAGGTCCAGGTTGGTGATACCATCACCCACGTAATCAAGCCATGTACTGAAATAATAGAAGGTTTCATCGGGGTCAAACCGATGGTTTTTGCCGGAATTTACCCCACCGATGCCGATGACTACGAGGTTCTGCGCGATTCGCTGGAAAAACTGAGGCTGAACGATGCCGCCCTCTCATTCGAGCCGGAAGCTTCAGCTGCGCTGGGTTTTGGATTTCGCTGCGGATTCCTGGGGCTGCTTCACATGGAGATTGTGCAGGAACGCCTTGACCGCGAATTCGACATGGACGTCATCACAACCGTTCCGAACGTTTCATATAAGGTATATACCACCAAGGGCGAACTCCTGGATGTATACAATCCGTCAGGGTTGCCGGAACCAAACTATATCAACAAAATTGAAGAGCCGACCATTACGGCAAACATCATCACAAAATCGGAATACATCGGGCCCATCATGACCCTCTGCGTTGGTAAACGCGGAATTCTGAAAAACCAGGTCTACCTTACCACCGACAGGATTGAACTGACGGTCGACCTGCCGCTCGGTGAAATCGTCTTTGACTTTTACGACCGGCTGAAAAGCATATCCAAAGGGTATGCATCGTTCGATTACCATCCCTCCGGATGGCAGACTGCCGACCTTGTCAAACTCGACATCCTGCTGAACGGAGAAATTGTCGATGCTCTGTCTGCCCTGATCACACGGAATAATGCCTATGATTTCGGGCGTCGCTTCTGTGAAAAACTGAAAGAATTTATTCCAAGGCAGCAATATGATGTCGCCATCCAGGCTGCCATCGGAGCCAAAGTTATTGCACGTGAAACTGTCAAAGCCCTCCGGAAGGATGTGACGGCGAAATGCTATGGAGGAGACATTACCAGGAAGCGGAAACTGCTTGAGAAGCAGAAAAAAGGCAAAAAACGCATGCGCCAGATCGGCAATGTGGAAGTTCCCCAGAAGGCATTCCTTGCCGTGCTCAAACTCGATTCCTGATTTTTTCTGCCGGCTGTAACATTTGCATTTCATGATCGTCCTATCGGCCATAATGTCTAACTCAAAACGAATCTCCTTATGAAAACCTTATTGAAATTTACGTTTATAGCCTCACTGGTCCTCTTTTTATCTGTCAGTGTCAATGCCCAGCACGAGAAAAAATGTCCCTTCAACAAACACGGATGGCATTCTGGCGACAGTACCCAAACCCACAATTTTTCCTGTGCGATGGAAAACTTCGACATGGAAGATTTCCCTTTTTGCAAAAACAGGAAGAAATATAATGGTCATTGGGCCGGGATTGACCTTGGTATCAGTGGTTATGTGACCCCTGATTTCAACATGAATTTCTCCCCTTCCTATCCTTATATGAACATGAACACGGCACGGTCGCTTACGGTTAACCTGAACCCGTTTGAACTTAACGTGAATCTTTATCAGAATAAAATCGGTTTTACGACCGGTCTGGGGTTCCAGATCAGCAACTACTATTTTACGGGCAATTATGTCATGCTCAAAGATTCGTCGGTGCTGGTGGCTTATAAAGTGCAGAATTCCCAGGGGCAATATGTCAGCATGAAAGTTAACAAGATGGTTGTGACCTATCTCAACCTGCCTTTGTTTTTTGAGTTCCAGACCAACCCCTATCGCCGCCTGAGCAGTTTTCACGTATCACTTGGCGTTATTGCCGGGGTGCGCATCGGAACATACACCAAGCAAACATACGACAACAAGGAAGAATCCTATTTCCTGGTCGATGAAAAGGGCAACAAGGTGGCTTCATTTAACGTGGAGCATTACGTTGCGATGGATCATGGCGCTTACCACCTGGCCCCTTTCAAAGTCGACGCATCCATGCGTATCGGCTGGTCGCATCTGAATATTTTCGGCACCTATTCCCTGACCCAGATGTTTCAAAAGAACCAGGGCCCTGAATTGTACCCGTTTACAGTGGGGATCACGCTGCTGGGCTGGTAGAACGGGATGCGGGCCGGAAATTTTTCACCATTCACTTTTACTTTTTCACCAACCCCTGTTCATTGTCAACTGCACACTCAACTCGCTGTATATCCGCCGGAAATCAGGAAAGAGGGTTGAAAAAAAATGAGTGAAAAGAGATAAGTGAAAAACGCTGAGTGAAAAGAGAAAAGTGAATGGTGAAAAGTTCCCGTTGCATATCATTCAGGATGCATCACGAGAAAAACCGCTCTTCAAAGTTTATCAGGAATAGTTTCTTTGTCGCCCGGGTGACCGCTGTATAAAGCCATCTTCCGAATTCAAGATTCAGCATTTTATCATGGAGGTATCCCTGGTCGATAAACACGGTATCCCATTGTCCCCCCTGTGTTTTATGGCAGGTGAGGGCATAGGCGAACTTAACCTGAAGTGCATTGAAATACGGGCTGGCTTTCACTTTTTCCATTCGTTCGCGCCGGGAAGGAGTATCTTCATAATCGGCCAGTACGGCCTGAAACAAACGGTTGTTGTCTGATTGTGTCAATGCGGCCGACTCCGACATCAGCGTATCAAGGATTATCTTTACATCCAGGTCTTTTTCTTCAGGGTAATCGAGAAACCTGATGGTAACATCGGCAAACCGGAAACCATAGATTTCCTCGATATTCCGGATACGTTTCAGTTCAACAATGTCACCGTTTGCAATAAACCCGGCCGTTGATTCAAGCGGAAGCCAGAAATAATTGTTCTTCACAACCATGAGAAAGTCGCCCGTGGAAATTTCCTCTTCCATGAAGAGAATCCGCCGCCTGATCTCCCTGTTGTATATGTTGGCACGCTTGTTCGACCGGCAGATTACGACGTTGTTCTCCTTCTGCGATCCCGACCAGGCATGATTCAGCGCCTCTTCCAGGTCCTGGCCGCTGAGCCTCGTAACATCCCTGAAACCTTCCAGGCTGAACATGGGGAATTCTATTTTTTTCTGCTGCAGCTGATTCCTCACCTGCGTGGCGTTGACAAGAATGCCTGATTCCTTTGCCTGGCGAACCACCTCGGTAAGTTCAAAAGTATCGATGTTCAGGTGGTATGCGTTTTTCAGAAAATCATGATCAAGGGCCGGACTGTGGTCCAGGCCAACAGGTGGCAGCTGGGCCGCATCGCCGATAAAAAGCATGCGGCAGTTTTCACCGCTGTACACGAATTGAAACAGGTCATCCAGCAGATTCCGGGTTGAAGAGACCGCACCTTCCGCCGACATGGTATGCTGGATCATCGAAGCCTCATCCACGATGAACAGGGTATGCTTATGATAATTTACCTGGAGTTTCAGATCGATGAGCCCGTCTTTGTTGGTTCGTGCAAAATATATTTTGCGGTGGATCGTGTTTGCCTCTTTTTTGGTATAAGTCGTCAGCACCTTTGCAGCCCGCCCGGTCGGGGCAAGTAAAGCCGTCTTTTTCCCGATCCGCGGGAGGGTGTCGACCAGTGCTTTTACAACTGTCGTCTTGCCTGTTCCGGCGTACCCGCGCAGGATAAACAACGCATTCTGCTGTTTCCACGACAAGGTGAGGAAAACGGCAAGTTCTCCCAATAATTTATCCTGTCCTTCGGTTGGTTCATACGGAAATTCCTCCCGGAGCATGGCAATGACCCTGGTGAGATCCATGCGGAGGGCTATTCGTAGCGAAGTGACTCGATCGGATCGAGGTTTGCAGCTTTCCTGGCAGGAATTATCCCGCTGAGCAATGCCACGGCAAAACAGAGCACCACCCCGGTAACGATCCATATCCAGGGAACAATAAATGCACTGCCGATGAGCAGGGAGATCACATTCCCCACGAGTATTCCAAGGAAAATGCCAAGCAGTCCTCCCAGCTGGCCTATCACGATCGATTCAACTAAAAACTGGTTTCTGATCACACGCTTGGTTGCTCCGATGGCTTTGCGTATCCCGATTTCGCGGGTGCGTTCGGTGACAGACACAAGCATGATGTTCATCAATCCGATGGCAGCGCCGAGCAGGGTGATAAATCCGATGATCGTGGCAGCCATGGTTACATATTTGATGTTCTCGATCAGCATCTTTGCGATGTTGTCGCTTTTGGTAATTTCAAAAGTGTCCTCCGTGCCAACCGGGACTTTCCTGATGTTCCTCAGGATGGCGGTCGCTTCCCCGGTCGCTGCATCAACCAACTCAGGCCTTTTAGCCATCACGTTGATGTTAAAGGACATACCTGACCGGCCAAAGTTCGTACGGACATTGGTGACCGGGATGAAACAGGTCTGGTCGCCGCTGAAACCCATGCTGGAACCCTTGGATTTCAATACGCCTATGATCTTGAATTTCCCGGGGCCGATGGAGATAATTTTACCAAGGGGGTCCTCTTTATTTTTAAACAGGTCTTTGATGAGGCCGGCACCAAGAATGGCAGAGCTGAAACCGTAGTCAATTTCGTTCGGGGTGAAATTCCTGCCAAATTCAACTTCATCCCCGGAGGTGATCAGGTAATTTTCGTCCGCCCCGATGACACGCACATTCGGATTGGTTTTGTTAGCCTCGTACTTCAATGTGGCGATTCCGGTGGCCCTGGTGAACACGGAAGTATAGGCCGGAAAATCGAACCTGTCTTTAAATTCCCTGGCCTGGGTGTATGTAATTGGTTCGTACCGCTTTTCCTTCTGGTCACTGCCCCCCATGTGAATGTTCATTGAACGGTTCCGGATGGTCAGCGTGTTTGACCCCATCATGGAAAAGTTCTGAGTCAGGTAATATTTGATGGAATCGGTTGCCGTGAGAATGCCGACAAGCGCCATGATCCCGAACGAAATGATCATGATTGTCAGAATCGTGCGCAACAGATGGCTCCTGATTGAAACCAGGGAAATGTTTATATTTTCAAGAACCAGCGTGTTTTTCATGAGTTTGGTTTAGTGTTTTTTTCCATAGGCCAGGTCGCCAGCATCCCCGAGGCCGGGAACAATGTACGACTGTGCCGTCATTTCATCATCCACGGCGCCAAGCCAGATGGTGATATCATTCTTTGAAATATTTTTCCTGACATATTCCAGCCCTTCCACGCTGGCCACTGCTGCGACAAGATGTGTATGGCGGGGTTTTCCGTGTGAAACAAGTTCCTTGTAAGCCAGAACCATGGAGGAACCGGATGCGAGCATGGTGTCGCTTAAAATCACAACTTTGTTGTCAATATCCGTAACCGAGGCATATTCGATGTTGACCGAAAAGGATCCGTCCTTATGATGCCGGCGAAAGGCAGAGATAAAGGCATTTTCCGATTTATCGAAGAAATTCAGCAATCCCTGGTGAACAGGCAGCCCTGCGCGCAAAATACTTGCTATTATAGGGTATTCAACCAGTACAGGAACATTCGCAATGCCAAGGGGCGTTACAACCTCCCTGGTCTCGTAGGCAAGCACTTTGCTGATTTCATAGGCAAATATCCCGCCGAGCCGTTCAAGGTTCTGACGAAAACGCATGCTGTCCTTCTGAATTTCAGCATCCCTCAGCTCTGCAAGGTATTGGTTCAGAATCGAATTTCCTGTTGATAAAACATTGACCATGTCTTGATTTTTTTTAATATTAACCTCAAACAAATGTAACCATTTTTCTCTATTTCCGGAGCCTGCGCACAAAATTTACAGCCCGCCTTGTCAATGGTAAAAGCCGGTCAATCTTCAGCGTTGCATAAGGTTCCTCCACCGCTCCGAAACTTTTGTAGAATCTGCCGAGATTAGGATCATTTCCGCCTTCAAAATCAAGGGTAAGCCCCTTCCCGGTATTTTCGGCGATAAACCTGTCAATCAGCAGGAACATCGCTCCATTTTCCCTCGCTTCAGGGGCTGATGCCGCAAAAAGATAATAGACCCGGGAATTGTCAAAAAGGAAAAATGCGGCGGCGCTCAGGCTCCCGGTTTTAGAATTTGCTCCCAGGATGTATCCCCTGTTGCCGCCAATGCAATGAAGGAGCAGTTGCCGCAGGGTTGCATAATGAACCGCCTTCAGCTTGCCTTCTTTCCTGCCAAAGTTTTCACGGAACAGATCAATGAGCAGATCCACATCGGCAATGCGGCTGATGCCGATGCCGGACTCTTCAGCCTTGCGGATGTTTCTCCGGGTGTTCTGAGCATAATTCCCGGTCATTTCCAGGCTGGAGGATGAAATTCCCAGGACATGGTTCACACGGAATGTTGTTTCATCCGGACCGCCTGTAAAGCGGTTCTCCGAGTTAAGGTGAATTTCGGTGAACCTGTATTTGCGAGGAATCGCCCCGATGAATTCAACCACTCTGTCTTCAGGGATGACCTCACCGGAAAAAATCCCGAGCTGCTGTGCAAAATAAGGTTGTGCCAGGTAGCTGATGCCCCACTTCCGGTATTGTGTAAGGGGGAAAACACACCTGTAATCCTCCTCCACAAGTGCATCCCAACCCGGACAGACGATGTCGAGATACCATGAAAATGCATAGACACGCCTGTTGAGAGACCTGCCGATGCAGTCATCCCACCGGGCTTTATCAATCTGCGAATGAGTTAGGTAATGAATCATGTCAATATTCAGTTCGATGCCAGCTTAACCATTTCGGCGTAAATCTCCTGCCATCCTTCCCAGCGACCTGTTCCTCCGAGGCTTTCGTTGTGCCACAAACTCACATATTCGCCATTCACCGCTTTGATGGTTTGAATCATCGCTTTTATTTTTTCCAGGCTTTCAACCCGGTTTAGACGAAGGTAGTCTTTCAACGTTACATCCATGAGGCAAACCGGGTGAATTATCAATCCTGTGATTTCCTCCCTGGCCAGGTCATAGAATGGAAACGGCATGGCAATTCCCGCCCTGAAACCCGGTTGGGAAGCATATCCCATGGAAAAGTCATCCGTGATGCCCGACTGAACTAGCAGGCGGTATGTTCGCGGGAGGGAAATTTTCAGGAAATGCTGGCGGCTGAGTGTCACAGCTCTTCGGAGAACCCTGGACAATCCGTCAATTTCCTCATTGAGTTTCAGCAGGTGCTTGTTGGAAGAAAGAGAAGGATGAATTCCGACATTGCCGGATTCATCCAGATCCCGGAGGAGCCTGTGGAATTGTTTGCCCGAAACGGTGACGTTGTTATCATTGGTGCCATAATCGGCGAACAGAACGAAGAAAAGCGGGTGATCCCGGCCCGGCTCATGAACAGCATTGATGAACGAATAGCTGTCGTAAGGATCGGCAGAAAGCCCTGCCAGAACCCTGGTTCTTTCGGCAATCTGACGAAACTGGCCCCTGATGAGCGATCTGCCGAAGCCACCCATCGTGCGGGTAAAGGTCCTTCCCTTGTAACACCACGCATGATCGATGTCGATGGTGGGTACATAGCGGTACCGGGGATAGGTGAAGGTCAAGCCGGGGTAGTTTTTTCCGAGGATTTCCTCAACCATTCCGGCCCACAGGTGCACAACGGGAGTCTCCAGGAATCCTGCTGTCCAGGCTATGCTTTCTTTTGCCTGGTAGCGCCCGTAACCGTCTTTTTTATGCGGCAGGTACTCTTCGTAGCGGCTTACCATGTAAAATGCGGCGGCAAAGGGATCGAACGGCAATGCCGACCTGGGATCATCCGTCTGAAAAAGAACCGGAACACCGTTAAAATCGAAAGAAGTCACTTCCTGCAGGCATATCTCATTTTCAAAAAGCAGGCCTGATGCCTGAATAAACACCCCATCGGCCAAAGGCTCCCGGGAGTAACATATTTTCGGACCGGGATAAGCCGTGAATTCATCCGCGGAGGTTGTCAGCCGGACTTCGACACCAAGCATCTCGTTCATTAACAGGCGGGTTATGTAATGAAGCCTGTTTGATATGGAAGAAGAAAGGATGAGCAGCATAAAAACGACCTGTTTACTTGCAGCCAAATTACACAAAAAACAAAAACTTTCGTACTTTTGAATGATAATTTGGAATTGAAACGGACACGTATATGGAGAATTTTATTGTATCGGCTAGGAAATACCGTCCACAGACTTTCGACACTGTTGTTGGTCAGAAATCTATCACCAACACGCTGAAAAATGCGATCAGGAATAACCAGCTGGCACAGGCGTTCCTTTTTTGCGGCCCGAGAGGGGTCGGTAAAACAACCTGCGCCCGCATCCTTGCCAAAACAATCAATTGCGAAAATATCTCCGCCAACATGGAAGCATGCGACCATTGCCAGTCATGTGTCTCCTTCAATGAAAACGCATCGTTCAACATTTACGAGCTTGACGGCGCGTCGAACAATTCAGTTGATGATATCCGCACGCTGGTTGACCAGGTTCGCATCCCGCCGCAGATGGGAAACTACAAGGTTTACATCATTGATGAAGTCCACATGCTTTCTGCATCTGCGTTTAACGCATTCCTGAAAACGCTTGAGGAGCCACCTGCCTATGCAAAGTTCATCCTCGCAACCACGGAAAAACACAAAATCCTGCCAACCATTCTTTCCAGGTGCCAGATCTTCGATTTTAAGCGGATCACCGTTGATGACATTGCAGGACATTTGCGTCATGTCGCTGAAATGGAGAACATTGCCGCCGATGATAACGCACTGCACATCGTGGCTCAAAAAGCTGACGGCGCAATGCGCGACGCCCTCTCCATATTTGATCAGCTGGTCAGTTTTGCCGGAAACAAACTGACATACGAAACGGTCCTGGAAAATCTCAACGTTCTCGATTACGAATATTTCTTCAAAATTACCGACCAGATCCTGCAGGGAGATATTTCCGGCACCTTGCTCACGATCGACGACATCATCGGCAAAGGTTTCGAAGGGCAGCATTTTCTGATCGGATTCGGAGAACACCTCCGGAACATCCTGGTATGCAAGGATGCAGCCACGGCAGGCTTGCTGGAAACCGCACCTTCCATCCGGAACCGTTACGTGGAACAATCCGGCCGATGCCATGTAAACGCGCTGCTGAAGATGCTCGACCTTCACAACCGCTGCGACCTGAACTACAAGAACAGCAACAACAAGCGGCTTCATCTCGAACTTTCTCTGATGCAGATGTGCGCCCCGATGGCCAGGCAGGATGGTTTTCAGGCGGCTCCCGCGGCGGCAGCCATTCCCCTGCCTTCCATGCCGAAGCATGCGCCGGCAACTGTTCCCGATACAATAACCGTTAAAGAACATACAACTCAGCCACCTTCACCCGTTATCCCGCATCCCGAATCCCACATCCCGAATCCCGCACCCAACATCCCGGATCCCGCATCCCGCATTCCGCATCCCGAATCCGAAACGGTTAAAATGCGGGATATGAAGAGTACCTTTATCAGTCCGACCTCCATCAAAAAACCGGCACTCCAGGGTGGAAATGAACTACTGACAACGGAGGAAGAGCAGGCCCGTTATGAGATCGAGACACCGTTTACCCAGGCCGAATTACTCATTTGCTGGGATGAATATGCCGGCAAACTGAAAAATGACTCCCCGCATCTCTATTCCACATTGAAAAATGCACGCCCGGTTTTACTGGCAGACTGGAACATCGGGTTCCCGCTCGACAACAAAGTTCAGGATGATGATCTTACCCTGCGCAAAACAGAAATGATGGAATTTTTGCGGATGCGCCTGAACAATTACAAAATTCAGCTCCAGACCAGCATTGCAGAGGCCCAGAAAACGCTGAAGCCATACACCGATAAGGAGAAATTTGAAATGATGGCGGGAAAGAACCCGGCGCTTCGCACGCTTAAGGAAGAACTGGATCTCGAAATCGAATATTGATTTTAAAACGAGTGACGAATGACGAGTGACAAATGACGAGTGACGAGTGACGAATGACGAGTGACAAACGGCGATTGAGATTTGATGCATGCTAAAGGATATATGAATCAGGGCGGATGATTTTGTTTTCTGATAAGGATAAAGACAACCGGAAAATTTTTTGCATCGGGGAGACGGTACTTGACATCATCTTCCGCAATGACAGGCCAATCTCCGCCACTCCCGGCGGTTCGATGCTAAATTCGGCCGTCTCGCTTGGCAGGGCAGGCATCCCAGTATATTTAATCAGCGATTATGCGATGGATCATGCCGGTGACCTGGTTAATCGTTTTCTTTTGGGCAACGGAGTCTCAACTGAATATATCAGCCGGTATCCGGATGGTAAAACAGCGCTGGCTCTTGCATTCCTCGACGAGCAGAAGAATGCTGACTATTCCTTTTACAAGATATTCCCTGCAGAGCGCATGAACATCCCGATGCCGGCCACACAAACCGGCGACATTGTTTTATTCGGATCATTTTATTCGCTCGACGAATCAGTGAGAAAAACCGTTGTAAACTTCATCAGGCAGGCCAGGTCCCAGGGAGCTTTCATCATTTATGATCCAAACTTCAGGAAAGCCCACCTGGATGAACTCGAAAAACTCCGGCCGTTGATTCTTGAGAACATCAGCATGGCAGACCTTGTAAGAGGGTCGGACGAAGACTTCTCCAATATTTTCAATGCTTCCGGTGCGCTGGAGGCATTCGGGCATGTGAACAGAGCGGGTTGCCCGCTTCTGGTATATACAAAAGGCAGCGAGGGAGTGGAAGTTATTTCAACCGGGTATTCATTGAGTTACACTGTTCCGCAGATCGACCCGGTGAGCACCATCGGCGCCGGTGATTCCTTCAATGCGGGCATCATCCATGCCATGATCGGCGGGGATATCCTTGTGACTCCGACCGAATCTTCCTGGGATCATATCATTGCCCGCGCGACAGGATTTGCAGCAAATGTTTGTCGAAGTATTGAGAATTACATTTCAACAGAATTCGGATCTTCCTTTTTAAAAAGTAACCCATGAAGGCAACCAATGCATCGATTGACTCCTTTCTTTCTAACCGTAAAATAGCGATCGCAGGGGTATCCAGGGATGTTGTAGCGGAAGCCATGTCGAAAGGGATAGACAACATCTGGATCCAGCAGATGTCGGACACACCTGCTGCCATTGAATTAACCAGGTCGCACCTGGTGAACCTCATTACCAGTGAATGTATCCTGATGCATACCGATCCGGTGACAGGAATCCATAAATTTCATCGGAGCATTATGAAATTATTCGGGAAGTATCCCAGGTAAATCCTATTATTCTTTTACCATGGCAATTATCCGATGCGTCAGGTAGTGTCGCAGCGTGGTAGCGAGAAACATGGTCAGCCCTGCCGCCCCGATTCCTGAACACACCAGGAAGGCGGCTGAAATTGAATAATACTGGGCGATCACACCTACCAGGATCATTCCGAGGCCCATGCCAATATCCACGGAAATAAACAGTGTTGAACTTGCAGCACCCCTGCGTGATGCCGGCACCATGTTGTTGGCCATGGTTTGAAAGGTGGGAAAAACAACGCCATTCCCGAATCCAAGGATAAGTGCAGCCAGGTAATAACCTGCAGCGGTCTGCCACAAAGCGAGAACAGGAAAGCCAATAATGAGCAACGAAATGCAGATGATGATGATCCGCCGGGGACCATTCCGGTCGAGCGCTTTGCCGGTTGTAAACCTTGAACTGATTATTCCGAACGCATAAATCAGGAAGAATCCCGACGGATTTGCGATGCCGGTTTTATGACCGTACAATGCGATAAAGGATGTCAAACCTCCGTAGGTAAGCATGATGATCAGAAGGTTAACCGACGGAAGGATCGTTTTTATTTCAAGAAGGTTTTTCCATTTGAATTCCAACCCTGGTTTTGCGGTGTAATGCTCAGGATATTTGATCATTGCGGCAAGTCCCATGCTTACCAGGCTGATCAGGCAGCCCGCGAGGAACATGGCTGTATACCCACCCTGGTGGCAAATCATGGTTCCGATCAATGGTCCGAGCGCCATTCCCGCTGTGGTTGAAACGCCAAAATATCCGAAGCCCTGCCCCCGTTTTCCGGGCGGTATGATATCGCCCGCCACAGTTGAGTTGGAGGTGGTCGTCAGACCCCATGTAAGACCGTGCGCAAATCGGATTGCGATCATCAGGGGGATGGTTAATGCAATGAGGTAGCCATTGAAGATCAGTGCATAAATCAGCAATGAGACCAGGAAAATACCCTTCCGGCCGAACCGGTCGAGGCTGAAACCGCAAAACGGGCGGATGAAAATTGCTGCAACGACATAACAGGCCATCACAAGTCCAACGAGGCTTTCCGGGGCTTTTAACTGCTGTGAAATAAAGACAGGCAATGTTGAAATGAGCGAATAATATGCGCAACACATCAGGAAATTGGAGAGCGTAAGCAGGGTAAAATCCCTGTTCCAGACGTTGTCACTCATAGCAGCGGGTGGCTAATTTCAGGGGATTGTGGCATCCTGGAATAATCCCGTGCGAAAATAGGGAATAAAACACCAGAAACCGAAACAGATGTTTGGATGTGTAAAAAATGTTGTTACCTTTGCACCCTCAATTGAGGGAGCATAGCTCAGCCGGTTCAGAGCATCTGCCTTACAAGCAGAGGGTCACAGGTTCGAATCCTGTTGCTCCCACCAGTAAAATCAAGGGTTTCGGAAGGTTTAATTTCGAGCCCTTTTTTATTTGCCCCATAATTTGCACCCCAAACACATTCCAACATCCCCTTTTGCCACACCCCTACCCTACTCAATTTATACCAGAAAACTGAACGTAAATCTCGGACTGCTCCCCATTCTGAGCGACTATAGGCACCGTCAAGCCCAAACTTCTGGCAATTTTTTTATTCCTGGATTTTTTTGACATTTCTATACCCACGGATTTGTGACCCTTATTTACTCTGCTGAGGGGGGCACGGGGAGAGGATACGGGGGAGAGGGGGGTATAGGGGGGCTATGAATGCCAAACCAGAATGAATTTTCTACCAAGCCCAATCCCAAATCTTTTCAATAAATCTTCCATCGGATCGCGAACGGCACAAGGCTAAATCGCATAAATTTCATTATCAGCAGACCCGCTGTGAATAGCGCAGCAATCGCTGCACATTATATATAAGGTGCGTTTGAATGTATTGGGGATTACCTGTAAGAATCTCGGTTCGCAAATTTATTGAAACAGACTGAACCATCAGTAATATCAACCGTTTCAGGAGTTTTTCGATATTAGCCCTCGGTACTTAGCTGCCAAAAAAGTTACAATAAAGCCCATTTCCCATCTATCAGCCAGACCTGCTGGTTCAAACCGACGGCGGAATTAGCCAGAAACATTGGCAAATTAGGGCTACTCCTTCTCAGGCTTGTAGTCCACGTTGATCAGGTCGACCGCGGACACCCCAAGGATTTCGGCGATTTGGAATAATCTTGCAAGTGACGGTTGCGACCTCTGAGTACATAGGTTGTTAACAGCAATAGAGCTTATGCCAAGTTGTTTTGCAAGTCGCCGCTGCGAAAAATCTTGATTTTCCAGCACCTCTGGAATTCGATTAAGCTTAGGAAAATTTGGTTTTTGTTCCATTGGTGCAAGATACAGACTATTTTACAATTAGTGAATTAAAGTTAAAGTATTACTTGTATAGTCCCAGGAATGTTTGTATCTTTGTCTATAGTTAATCAGTTATACACCAGGCAATTACAAACAACACAATATGGATACGACCAACGAAGCAATTCACCAAGTTACCGAAATTTCCGTAGCCTACCACAGCAAGGTAAAAGCCAGCCAAAGGGTAAAAATATCCCGTTCCAGCGATGCATATGACTTGCTGCTTTCAAGCTGGGATGACACAATTGAGCTTTACGAATCCTTCAAAATTGTGATGCTGAACAAGGCAAATAAAGTGCTGGGGATAAGTTTGATCGGAAACGGCGGCGTTTCAGGCTGCGTGGTCGATCCAAAACGCGTATTTGCGACTGCATTATTATCAGGATGTTCGTCAATATTCCTGTGCCATAATCACCCCAGTGGCACAACCCAGCCAAGCGAAGCGGATGTTAAAATAACCAATAAAATCAAGCAGGCTGGGGTTTTCTTAGAAATCGGTGTTTTGGATCACCTGATAATTACCGCCGAGGGCTTCTACTCTTTTGCAGATGAAGGTACCCTGTAACCCAGCACTAATCAGTAACCACAAAACAAACAAGCTATGAAATATATTCTCAGGCTGGAAGGCGATAACGGAAACGGCGCAAATATGACAAAACCCTGCAACTGGCGGTCAGTCAATGAAGCGAAGGATCAGGCAAAGTGTCTTGAAATGACAGGTCAAAAACTTGTTATACGGTTAAGCCCCGAACAGAAACATAAATCCCACCAAACCACAATTAAATGAGGACATTCAGGATATTCGACAACGGCGGAAAAACTGTTGACCGCTTCACCCTTATCAATAGCTGGGGTGAGGTCTTTGGCTTCGATGCAAACCCGTTCAACCCTCTGGGGTTTGGTCAGTATTGCGGGAACATAAGCCAGTGGAAAAGCAGAGCCACAAAGCACCTCGGTAGAAAGATAAGCTTTGACGGGCTGACGGATGAAGCAAAGGAATTTGTACGTGACAGGATTTAAACCTATAGATATGAATAACATTGAAACCCAACTGAAAAGCCTGCTCGGCGAATTTGTCTTCAATGAAGTCAAAGAACTGGATACTGCTGGGAAAAGCTTTTTCGGCTCCAAGAAACTTCAAGCCACTGAATTCCGCAACCGCAATAAAGCCTTAGTTCTGAACTCAGGGGTCAGGCACTTCTACGTGTCCAGCGTGATGTACCACGACAACCCCAATATGGAAAGTTTTCGGTATATGATTATCTGGACGGTAGCTAAACTCAGACCATACCGATGCAAGTCGTTCAACGATTATGAACTGGACAAGGTGTTTATTTCGGGAAAGACGGATGAAATGTTGATTGAAAATCTTTATCGGGAAATTAACAACGGAAAAATCTAACCAGATGAAAACTGAAACCCTAACCAAAACAGATTTGCAGAAAATTACCGAAGCCCTGACATTCTGGATTGCCGAAATGGCGACCAATCCAGCAAATTCAAAACCACTCCCAGAATACAGGGAATACAAGAAATTGTTCCTGAAGGTTGTCAGAATTAAAAACTCCCGTGTAACCCAATAAAAACCAACAATATGAAACAGTTAACCTTTAGACAGATTGCCAAGCTGCAAAAAGCTTACAACGTGGACAGGATGCAGTCAATGATCAACGACGGAACCTGCTGGAAATTTGAAGGTTCTCAGGGCAGGTTCGCAATGTCCTGTCTTGAATCGGGCGTTTGTATGCTTCCCCTTGAGCCCAAACTGGACTACTACGGAAACAGGGTGCCTTCACGGGATATCCTGAAAGCTGGAACAAAGGGCACCTTCCTGAACTGCTCGAATTTCTGGAACAGGGTAATGGAAGGTGACTTTGATGCCATCGATTGGCTGGAAGAAACCTTTGGCTCCGTTGAGAGGGAACAGGTAAACCAACATTGAAACAAACACTTTATCAATATGAAAGTAGAATTTAACACCAGATTCCAGCCCGCCGACGACACGCTGCTTCT
>JBAXDH010000054.1:0-25644 GCA_037141055.1 bacterium
GTGCGGCCTGGTGTCAAATACCTCCTCGAAAACATCCATCTGGCTCATCCCGGTGAGAAAAACCATGGCAAAATTGTATTTTGACACAAGGATCTTTGCGGCTTCAATGCCGCTCATCTTTCCGGCAAGCGAAATGTCCATCAAAACAATGTCCGGCAGATCCTCCGGCTTTTTCAATTCCTCCAGGTACAAAAGACCCTCCTCAGCTTTCCTGAATATGGCCGTAACAACATAGTTATACAACTGAACCTGCCGCTTTAAATCGTTGGCCAGGAGGAATTCATCTTCAAAAATGACAATTTTTAAGGGGCGCATGACAGGTTAAAATCCGTGCAAATATACGAAGGAATCCTTATAATTAACCTATCAATTGGGAATTATTTATGAGAGGGAGAGTGACAAGTGTAAACAGTATGATCATCTGGAAATATTTTCCCGGATCTGCTTCAGCTGTTCGCTGCTCAGCCCCTGTGGTTCCATCCCCGCGGTTTTGCACATGAAGTAAATCTTTGCTGATTTGGCCAGGATGTCGAGGTGGTCGAATGCCTCCGGAAAAGAAGGGGCAACCGCCATGCAGCCGTGTTTTTCCCAAACCACCACTTTGTGATTCTCGAAGCCCCGGAGGGTGGCCATGGCGATGTTTTCGGTGCCCGGAACGGTAAATGGGATGAACCCGATGCCGTCGGGGAGGAAAAGGAGGGTTTCGGGATGCATTCCCCAGAGAAGGGAATTGATCGCATCACCGGATGTGAAAGGGGCAAGCTGGGTAAGGGCTACCAATTCCGTGACATGTGCATGAAGAACGACTTTTTCGCCCGATTTTTTCTGCACCAGCTGATGCTGGATCGAAAGGTGGGTGGCAAGTTCGGAAGTAGGCCTTAACGCAGCCGTTTCATGGTTTTCGTTGATGATGTGATAGGCCGTGCCGGAATCGCTGATGTAGACAAAACAGACATTTTCCGCCGTGTTTTTAGCCATGTCCCGCATCCTGGTCCCGGTGCCGCTCAACAAAAAAAGTTTGCGCGACAGCGCCGGGTAGCTTTTCGACAGGGGGAAAAAAGGATAGGCAGAAAGGCGGTCAAGCTCTTTATCGTTGAAATATTCCGTGACGTTGATGGAGAAATTCCCGGCATTCCTTTCCGCCCAGCCGCGCTCCCACAGGATCTGCGCAGTAGCGGCAACCTGCGCGAATACGGGCCTCAGTTCCTTCTTCTGAAAGATGTCGTTCGAAAGGTTCAGCAGGTTGTCGATGTTTCCGATCATATCCGTTTGTTTTTGAAAAAAGTTTTAAGCAGCAGGCTGCACTCTTCCGCCAGAACACCCGAGGCAACCTGTGTTTTCGGATGCAGCAGGTGATCGCCGATCATCCGGTAACCCCGTTTTTCATCACCGGCACCGAAGATGATCCCGCCAAGCTGCGACCAGAAGGCAGCCCCCGCACACATCACGCAGGGTTCGAGGGTTACAAAGAGGGTGCATTCATCCAGGTATTTCCCGCCCAGGTATCCGGCAGCGGCGGTAAATGCCTGCATTTCGGCATGCGCCGTTACGTCGTTGAGCGTCTCGGTAAGGTTGTGCGCCCGGGCAATGACGGTGCGGTTGCAAACCACAACGGCCCCAACGGGAACCTCGTCCCGGTCAAAGGCCTTCTGCGCCTCTTTCAAGGCTTCGTTCATGTAATATTCAGGCGAAAACAGGGGATACGACTTCTGTTTCATGTTGTTAATATCGCTTTGTTTCCCCGGGGTTGTTTCAAAAATATTTAACCACTAAGGACTCGAAGTATTTCACAAAGACACACAAAGGTATACTCTCTGGTTTTTTATTTACTTTGTGTTCCTTTTTGCCGGACTTTGTGTGCCTTCGCGGTTAAATTTTAATCGTTGATACAACTTCCCGGAATCGGGTCTCTTATTGTATAACTATCTTATTATTAATCAGGTTTTTACTTCCATCCTTCAGAACCACCAGGTAAATCCCTCCGGGAAGCCCTCCCAGGTTGATCTGTTTTTTGTACACTCCGGCCGGAACGGATCGGGCGGCATTGAAGACCTGTTTCCCCTGCAAATCGGTCACGGTCAGATTCACCACGCCCGCCTGGTCCAGGTTGGCCGACACCGTGACGATTCCTGAGGTTGGATTTGGAAAAACCGATGCAACAACCTCGTTTTTTTCCGTTACACCGGTTGACACATCCCAGGTGGTGGTGAAAATGCCACGCCCATGGGAGGCAGCAAGAACGGTGTTGTCCGATTTGCGGACCTGGAGCATGTCGACCCTCACGTTGGCCATGCCTGACGTTACCGGTCTCCACACCACCGGCGACTGGGTAAGGCTGACGCATTCCCAAACGCCGGTTTCGGTTGCCACCATTGCCTGCCGGTTGTTTTGCGGATGATACAGCGCCCAGCGGATTGGCATGTCGGGGAGGTTTCCTTCGATGTTCTGCCATGACTGGCCGCCGTTGTATGTCTGCCATACCGAAGCCACGCCATAGTTTGAAAAAGTGACCATCAGCGTATCTTCCGACTTGCCGATGGCGATGGATGAAATGGTGGCGGCAGGAAAAGTGGTGCTTCCGATCTCAACCACCACGGGGGTATTTGTCTGGGCTTCCTGTACTTTGAACAAACGGCCCGACTGGGATCCCACAAAGAGTGTCGATTTCCCGGCAGGCGAATAGGGCGAGTATCTCAGGGCGGTGAAAAACACCGTTGAGCCTGTGTTCAGGCTGACAAATGTACCGGAGGTGTTGTTTGTCAGGTTATCGAGCCGGAGAATCCGGTCCTGGTAATTGCCGACATAATCGACGGCATTGCAGTAAAGCAGTTTCATTTTGTAATCAAGGTCGGCAGGGCTCACAAAGGTTCCGCTCTGCCAGTTCCCGATCGAATTCTGGTAATTCCCGTTATCGAACACAGTGTAGTTGTTGTAATAATACGAGGTGATGGACATGGCCGGGTTAAGTTCATCGATGAAGCAATAGGCACCGTCGCCGCCGGTTACCATGTCGTTGATGGTGAACGGAGTCCCGCTGTAGAGCAGCGTTCCGTTATCCTGCAGCCCGCCATAATATTTTTCAACTCCAACTCCCGGATGAATGGCACAGGTGTAAAACTGTAACGTGGAATATTCTTTATTGTGCTCCTCGAATGCAGGAGAGGTGTTTGTCCCGCCGGATGTGTAAAAGATGCCGCCGTCGGAGCCAAATAAAATTTCAGAGGAGGAACCCGGCTTGTAAACGATGGTATGCTGGTCGGCATGGATGTATTGCGGCCCGCCCCCGCTGTACATCAGCGACCAGTCGCTCACCCTGGTCCAGAAATCCCCGCCGTCGGTTGAATGATGTATATCGAGCCCGCCAATGTAAAGATTGTCGGGATTGTTCGGATCGACGGCGATATCGAGTGCGTGCCAGGCGATGGTGGCAAAATTGGTGCCCGACGAAAGGTCGTTTGGCAGGGCTTTCTTCACCCAGGTCAAGCCTTTATTGGCCGACCGGAGGATATGGTAACAGTTGAAGTAGTTAAATCCGTTGGCTCCGTTCACATAACCGCTGGCGATCAGCGCATACACCACATTCGCATCCGACGAAGCTGTTCCTATCACCACGCGCCCCGGAATGTCGTTGGTGCCGCTGCCCAGGATCTCCGCCTGGTACTGGCTGTTTACGGTCCATTGAATTCCGTCGTCTGAAAAAAGAAGCACGGCAGCGCCTTTTCCGTCGAGATTGGGGCGTGTGCCCACATACATCCTGTTATCCGGCCCGATGGCGATGTCGGAAACGCAATACGGCACGGTTGTACCGGGGATCAGCGGCAACACCTGCTGCCAGGTTGCACCGCCGTTTGCCGAGCGGAATAACCCGTCTGACGGCGAACTCTGATGCTGGCTGCCCATGTACAACCCGGAGGCGACGCCGGCATAAATTACACTGGCGCCATTTTCGGTGCGCACCACGATGTCTGTCACATAGGCAAACTGCTCTGTTCCCGGGATGTGGGACCATGTTTGGCCGCCATCGTCGGACCGGCCGATGCCGAATCCAAGCCCGGAGCTTTCACGGTATGTCTGCATGGCGGTTTCGGCCTCACCGGTTCCAACATAAAACCGTTGCGTATTGTTCGGGTCATAAGCCAGGCAGCGAATGGACAATGTGCTCCAGAAGTCGCCAACCGGGATCCACGGGCTGTTTGCGTTGCTGATGTTGTTGTTGTACCACAGTCCGCCGGTTACGCCGCCTGCCCATACTTTTTTGTGGTTTGCATCATTGGGATCGTACATGATCGCCCTGGTGCGGCCTCCCATGTCGGACGGATATCCCTGCCAGGTAACCTGGTTTTCCTGTTTCTGCGAAGAGATCGAGCGGGCATACTCCAAAGCCGTAACCAGGCGTTCGCGCGGAACGGTTCCGGTTGCAGGATCGAAGGTCGCCAGGAAATCGTGGTAGGCTGCTATTCCGGGTTCATCTGCGGCCTGTTCTTCTTTGTTATCGACCTTCTGTATTTGTGGTGCCGACTTGTTGAGAGTATTCAGAAGCAATTCATGCTTCTTGCGATTGCCGGAATCTGCGCGGCCATTCAGGTTCAGGTAAATAATGCCGGTACTGAAGGCCATCAGCACAACAAGGGTTGCAACAATGTACCCTGGTGAAGGATTAAAGAATTTTTTTTTCATGATGTATCCCGCGATATATAGTGTATTATTGGGTTTTGATTTACAAAGTTAATGCATTTGAGTGCGCAACCACCCCACCCTGAAGAGGGGGTATCAAAAGTATTTAAACACAAAGGACTCAAAGGATTTCTCAAAGGCACACAAAGAGATACTCGCTGAAATTCAAATACTTTGTGCTCTTTGTGCCGGACTTTGTGCGCCTTGGTGGTTAAATCCCTCCAGCAATTTCTCCAGGTCAATTATTTCATATGCATCCCGCAGATGAAACGACCCGATGCGCGTCCGGCACAGTGCGGTAAGATGTGCGCCGCAACCTAGGAGTTCCCCGAAATCACGTGCCAGTGAACGGATGTAGGTTCCCTTGCTGCAGACCACCCTGAAGTCGACATCGGGCATGTCGATACGCGTGATCTCAAAAGCCGAAATGGTGACCTGCCGCGCTTTCATTTCAACGGTTATCTCTTTCCGCGCCGATTCGTACGCCCGTTTTCCGTCGACCTTTATCGCAGAAAACTGGGGAGGCACCTGGTCGAAGGTGGTGATAAAATGATTCGCAGCCTCCCTGATTTTTTCCATGATCGTCAGCGTCTCACACCATGACATGGATGTTAACGGGGTGGTGCTGTCAACAGGTGTTTCAAGATCGAACGACGGCGTGGTGGCCCCCAGCCTGAAGGTGCCGGTGTACTCTTTTTCCAGTCCCTGGAATTCGTCGATGCGTTTGGTGAATTTCCCGGTGCAGAGAATGAGGAGCCCGGTGGCCAGCGGATCAAGCGTGCCGGCATGGCCGATTTTTATTTTCCGGATCCCCATGCGCTGCCTGATCACGCTGCGCATCTTGCCCACCACATCAAAAGATGTCCAGGTGTAGGGTTTGTTCACCAGGAGGACCTCCCCTGTTTCAAACTGGAACGACATTACTGAATGGTAAGGCTGTGACCTGTCGCAAGGAAAATGATCAGGATCAGGCCAACGATGATCCGGTAATACCCGAACGCCTTGAACCCGTGTTTGGTCAGGTAGGTGATGAATGCCTTGATGGCGACGATGGCAACGAGAAATCCGACCAGGTTGCCCAGGGCCAGCAGCTGAATGTTGTGCGTGGTAAGCACTTCCGGGTTTTCCTTCCAGGTGTCCCACAGGCTTTTGGCAAAAGCGCCGGCAAGCGTTGGCACAGCCAGGAAAAAGGAGAATTCTGCGGCGGCTTTCCGTGTCAGTTTTTGCTGCATCCCGCCGATGATGGTGGCGGCACTGCGGCTGAACCCCGGGAAAATGATGGAGAGCAGCTGGAAAATCCCGATCCAGAGGGAATTTTTATAGGTTATGTCCTTCTCTTCATCAATGGCGGGTTTGTTGAACCAGTTGTCGACAAACAGGAGCAAAAAGCCCCCCAGGAACATCACCACGGCAATAAACAGCGGGGTTTCAAGCACCCGGTCGATGTGTTTTTTAAGCAGGATGCCAACAAAGGCGGCAGGAAGGAATGCGATGAAAAGCTTCAGGTAAAAACTCAGTTTTTTAAAATCCAGGAACTTCCTCCAATAGAGGATGATCACCGAAATGATGGTGCCAAACTGGATGTTTTCAATGAAAAGTTTGGTAAAGGTGCTTTTCTCGATGCCAAGAATCGCGGAGGTCAGCGCCATGTGGCCGGTGGAGGAAATCGGCAGGAATTCGGTGATTCCTTCTACAATTGCGATGATGATCGCCTGGATGACAGACATTAATCCTTCGGTCTTTTCATGATGGCAAAAATCTCGATCACATATCCTGCCAGGATGAGAATCGGGGCCAGCGTAATGCGCCTGAAGCTGAAAATTTCGGGATTAAACTTGCCGGGGTCCGTTGATCCTCCGCCAACCATCAGTAAAAAACCAATTACGATGAATGCAAGGCCGATCAGCATGAGCCTGTAATTTTCCTTCCCGAAGGCAAACTCACCCACGTTGGCTGATTTCACCGTTTGGTCTTCACTCCTGGCCGTTTTGCCTGCAGCAGGAGCCTTTGTCTGAGTCGGTTTCTTATCCATGGTTCAAAAGAAATTGGAGGGCAAAATTACGGAAAATTTAACAATATCAGGTATATAATAAATCGGTTCGGAGCCGCATGTATTTGCGAACGGCCAGCCAGGTTGACAACCATGAAATTGTTGCTCCCAGGATAAAGATGAATCCAACAAGCCCGATGAGCATGAACGGGTCCTGGAGTTCGAGGAGTTCGGGGAGCTGTTCGATGGCAACATAGGTAAGCCCCATCAGCATCAGCAGGGCAAAGAAAGCGCTTGCAAATCCCTGCAGGATGCTGCGCACGAGCATGGGCCGCCTGATGAAGGCTTCGGTAGCGCCCACCAGCTGCATGCTGCGAATGATAAAACGCCTGGAATAAACAGCCAGCCTGATGGTGTTGTTGATCAGCACGATGGCAATGAACAGCAAAATTCCGCTGAAAACCAGCAGGATGAGGCTGATTTTTTCGATGTTGCCGTTGATCTCATCCACCAGCGATTTCTGATAAAACACCTCTTTGACCCCCGGGTTCGCAAGCAGCCTTTTTTCAATGATGCGGAGGGAGTCGGCATTGGCATACGGCGCTTTGATGCGCAGGTCGATGCTGGGCAGCAGCGGGTTATACCCCAGGAAACCGACAAAATCCTCGCCGAGTTCGTTTTTAAGTTTTTCCGCCGCCTTGTCGCGGGGAATGTATTCGCTCGATTTGACAAAATATTGCCCGTCGAGACTCTTCTTCAGCTCCAGTGTCCCCGCCTCCTTCACCCCGTCGCGGATGGTGATGGAAAACCCGATGTTCTCACGCACATAATCCGACAGCATCCTGGCATGCAGCAGGATCATTCCGAGCAATCCCATGAGGAAAAGCACCAGGGTAATGCTGATGATGGTGGTAACCTGCGAGGTGGCTATGCGCCGCCGGTAGTAACGTTCTTCGTGCTGACTCATCGGGGTTTAAAAGGCGGGTTAAAATTACGCAAATTTTACTTCTTCCTGTTTTTTTTCTCCTGCTGCCCTGTTTTCCTGGCGATCTCCTTCTCCTCCCTGATCATCGCTTTCTGATATTTTGAATTGACCCCGACGCTCGACTTTATCCCGCTCAGAACGCTTTTCCAGAGGAAATTAAAAAATCCTTTCGTGGTATCGCGCTCGAAACAGATCATTCCTGTTTTGAGCTTATCATCGTCGTTCGGGTTGCCGTCGGCCAGCACGAAGTTCGCAACAGCCGAAAGCACCTGCGGTTCCACCTTGTTCCATGTTCCCGGCCCGGTCGGATACAGCGTAATGGCAAGATTTTCATACCGGAAGCTCATACGGCCAGTGGCTTTCCTGTTGTTGCCGTTAATCGCGAAAATATCGGTGGAGGTGGCCGTTCCACGTTTGACAGACGCGGGAAGCAGTTTCGACAGCATCGGGTTGATGGCCGTCAGGTCAAACTTTTCAATGGCCGCCCTCACGGTAAAGGAATCCCTCGGATGACCGACATAAAAATGCATCCGGGCATCAACAGGAGCGACTCCCATTAACCGTGCGGTGCTGTGTATATCAACCGACACGAACGGTGTGCAGAACCCCGTAAGGCTGGCATTGATCAGGTCGAAGAAGATCCGGCCGGGCTCTGCCCCGTTTTGTTCTTCGTAGGAGGCAAAACCATCCGTAACGGCGATGGTGTCGATGCATACGGGAAATTTAACGGCATCAAGCATCCGGCCCGGCATGAACGGGTGCAGGTTTGTCTCCGGCGGCAGGCGTTTGTCGCGGTAATCCGTGAATTTCAGGCCTGCAATTTTCACCTTTGATACGCTCAGTTGCCGGTCGCTGATCAGTTTACGGAAATCAAGTTTCGAAAGTTCAATCACCGGTATCAACAGGTTTATCTGATCGGCCTGGCGACCCGTTTTCCGCGAAAATTCCGGCCTGCTGAATAACGGGGTGACGGCCACCGAATCGAGGAAAGCACTTTCCTTCCCGGTAGAAAAACCAAACCTGGCAAAAGAATACGCGTACATACTGTCGGGGGAAATCCGGGAAAAGCCGCGTGCCGCAAGGGTTATGTCCCCGGCGTTGAATAACGGGGCCCCTGCCGGGTTTGCCCTGGAGGCGGAATCGACACGAAAACGGGTAACTTCAAGCATCACATCTGCAAGCGACCACGTCCGGATCCCAGCCGGGCCATGGACGATCAGTCCGGCACTGGCACCGGATACGGATATCTCCGGCACCGAAATGGTTTTGATAAACGGCGGCATTGTGATGACGTTCGCAGGATCAATATGCCCGGTTGCGCTTTTTTCGGTACCATCCTGCCGCATTTCAACCGAAACCATAGGATTTTCAACGTATATGCCGTTGAGCAGCCACTCATTGTCAAAGATCGCACGGTCAAAATAGAACCCGCTGAACCGTATTTCGGGGATGGTGACGGTCGCCATGCTGCCGTTGCCGGGTTTTTCTTTCCACGATTTCAGCGGGGTGACTTTGACCCCCTGGAGGAGGATGTTCGCCGGGTAGGAATTGACCTCCAGGCTGCGTGCCTCAAGCGCATAGGTGCTGTCTGCGATGACCGCCCGCAGCGGGATGACTTTAAGCTGCAGCGAATCGAACCTGATCAGCCCGTTGTGCATCCCTTTATCCGGAATGACAACAGCAGCATCAACCACGGAAAATTCAATGTCTTTCAGGGAAAAGTACGTCGCCTTGCGGTCTTCCTCCCCGTCGTAGGAAAACGCGCCTTTCCGAACCAGGCAGCGGCCGATTTCAAACGCACGGACGAATTTTTCGGTTTTCAGCAACTGGGTTTCTTCGGGCGGCCCCTGGGGGCGGAGGCTGTTATTGGCTTTCAGTGAGAGCGAAGGGTTGTCAAGCACAATCTGGCTCGCCTTGAGAATTTTTTCAAGGAAAAGCTTTTTGTGATTCAGCCCGGTGAGCTGAAGCCTGCGCAGGGAGAATTCTACAGTGACCGGGTGCTTTCTTTTAGCCCTGGCATTAAAAATGACGGGATCGGCCGTATGATACATCCGGATGTTTTCGGCTTCGATCAGCGAATCGCGGGTAATGATGCGAACACCGCCCGCTGTAAGATGTTCCAGGCTGTCGGGCGACACAACCGATACAGACTGAAGGCCCAGATCGAAATCGCGGCTGTAAAAATATCCCTGCTCGTTCATGCCGTGCACCGAGTCGATGAGAAACTGCTCCATCGTGAGGTCGAAACTGCTGGTTGCCAATGATGTTTCACGGCCGTCCTGGTCAACGGAGAACCTGGCAAGCCCGTGGCTGATGCTGATCTCGCTGCCCCTGATCGCAAACAGGTATTTTTTAAGCAGGTTGTATACAACATCGTCATTTTCAGTTTCGAAAAAATCTCCGGGCTGTTTAAACCGCGGGTCTGGATTTTTCGGTTTCCGGAACTGTGTGTACGATATCTCGGGTTCCCCGATGATGAGCCGGTCGAAATCAAGGATGCGCCTGTTGAAGACCTTTTTAAGATCAATGCCGGTAAAGGTGAGCCGCGGCAAATTGACAAACATCGTGTTGCTCCGGGATTCCGGTTGCCCTGAATTCTTTTTCCGGTCCGGAAAAATGCTGGCTTCTCGAACGTCAATCAGCGATTTCCTGGTGGAAATTGTGATCGCGGAAGCAGATACACTGTGGATTCCGTCGCGCAGATACAACGAGATCCGCTCAAGGTCCAGTTCAATGGCCTTTGAATAAAAAATTCTCGATTGATCCAGGTGCGCCAGGGAATCCAGGCGGAAATGGTCAAGTTCGAGATTCACTTTCCCGATGCGCAATTCCGGCCTCCTGTCGGTTACAGCGGCATAGAACTCGACAGAACCGTTCGCCAGGTACAGGGAGTCAATGTCGATGAAACGAAGTTCCCGGGCAATAACGGTATAGAGCCCGGCAATTGTTATTTTTTTCTTTTTACTGTTGCGGACCACCTCCCCGGGGGAAGGCTGATTCCGGTATACCTGCACCAGGAAATCGGTAAGGTTCACGGCAGAAACCTGCACCTCCCTGCCCGTCATCGCCCGGTACAGGTCGATCCCGCGGATTGAAAACGCCGGCAATGCGATCCTGAATAAATCACCGCTTCCGATACGTCCTGTTTTTTTTGACCGGAAATTGGGGAGCAGGGAGACTTTCCTGCCGTACAGGATCGATTTTGTGAGTGAAAAACCCAGTTCCTCCGCTTTAAGCGAATATAAACTGTCGGCCAGCTGCGATTCAAAATTATGCACGATAAGGTCAACATCCCGGGAGTAGAAAACACGCTCCCTGTTGTAATAGCTGAAAGGGTTCACCGACACATCCTTTAATGCCGCGCTGTACTCGTAATCCCCGGTCATCTGCCCCCCGGCTTTCTGATGAAAACTGGTGAGCAGCCGTCCGTGGCTGACTTTTACGGAGTCGATGTGGAAATCGGTGAAAACGCCCGAAACCGCGGGATAGAGATCCTCATAGATCACCCGCCACTTGTTGCGTTTGGCCACCAGCGTATCCGGAAAACCGACAATGCTGAGAACCGGGCGTTCAACCGCAAGCTGGCGAAAGTTGATCCGCTTCCCGGCGTAGATCTGCCTGAAGTGCACCTTATCGATGATAAGCGACACAAAGGAAACCCGGTACAGCGACCGTGCAATCCTGCCCTGGGCCTTCAGCCGCCGGTACTGCAACGTGTCGGGAATCAGTTCAAAACTGTCAACCTCCACCTTGCCGGTGAGGATGTTCACATGCAGCGATTTAAAATCGGCAGTGTACAGACCGTTGCTGGAAACCCTGATTTTTTCCCGGAGATACTCCCTCAGGAACCTTTCACCAAAATAGTTGAATCCTAAAAAAACACCCAGGAAGGCGGCGACTGCCAAAAATGCCAGGACGGGCAGTATGATCCTCCGTTTGCGCCGCCGGCGCTTTTTAGGTAGTTTGATTTCCTCGGTTTCCTGGTCTGCCATTCATCGGATTTCTTGGTGTATCAAAGGTATGCATTTTCATGGTTCGGGCGAAATGCTTACTTTTGTGCCCTCCCGCCTGAGGTAGCATTATAAGATAAAATAAACCACAAAGGCACACGAATGATATGGAAATCTTGAAACTTCCTTTGTGTTCCTTCGTGAAACCCTTTGTGCGCCTTTGTGGTTAAATATTTTTATCAGACTCTCCGGGGAAAAGTACACCTAAACATATCGCCTGATGGATTACAACTTTCCCGAAATTGAAAAAAAATGGCAGAAATACTGGGTTGATCATAAAACCTTCAGGACCGTCACCGATCCAACCCGGCCAAAATACTATGTGCTCGACATGTTCCCCTACCCTTCCGGTGCAGGGCTGCATGTCGGACATCCGCTCGGGTACATCGCCTCCGACATCTTTTCACGCTACAAAAGGCTGAGAGGGTTCAACGTGCTTCACCCGATGGGGTACGATGCATACGGACTTCCGGCCGAACAATATGCCATTCAAACCGGAACCCATCCGGCCGTGACCACTGAAAAAAACGTGGCCCGGTACCGCGAGCAGATGGACAGGATCGGCTTTTGCTACGACTGGGACCGCGAAGTGAAAACCTGCGATCCGGATTATTACAAATGGACCCAATGGACCTTCATCCGGCTTTTTCATCACTGGTACAACAACAGCACCGGCAAAGCTGAACAGATTTCCGCTTTGATCAGCATTTTCGAATCCGAAGGAAATGCCGCTGTCAATGCCTCCATGACCCAGAACTGGTCGAGGGAACTGGTAAAAAAAGACGCTTCGTTCGGTGCAAAATGGGATGGTGTTTTTACGGCGGACCAATGGAAAAGGTACACCGAAAAACAGCAGCATGATATCCTGATGAATTACCGCCTCGCCTATCTTTCGGATGCAATGGTGAACTGGTGCCCGGAGCTGGGAACCGTGCTGGCCAACGACGAAATTGCCAATGGTTTTTCGGTGCGCGGCGGTCACCCGGTCGAACGCAAACTCATGCGCCAGTGGTTCCTGCGCATAACAGCATATGCACAACGCCTGCTCGACGGGCTCGTTTCCGTCGACTTTTCCGATTCACTGATGGAGATGCAGCGCAACTGGATCGGCCGGTCGGAAGGGGCTGAAATTCACTTCCAGGTAAAAGGTCACGATTTAACCCTGAACATCTTCACCACCCGGCCCGATACCATCTTTGGCTCCACCTTCATGGTGCTTGCACCCGAACACGAACTGATTGCGAAAATCACAACCCCCGACCGGAAAGAGGCCGTTGAAAACTACCTGCTGCTGGCAAAAAACCGCTCGGAACGTGAGCGCATGGCAGAGGTGAAAAAGGTGACCGGCGAATTCACCGGGGCATACTGCCTCAACCCGTTCAACGGAGCGCCAATCCCCGTGTGGGTGGCCGACTACGTGCTGGCAGGCTATGGAACCGGGGCCATCATGGCCGTTCCGGCGCACGACAGCCGCGACTACGATTTCGCCAGGCATTTCGGGCTTCCCATTGTGGAGGTGGTAGCCGGCGGCGATATTTCAAAGGAATCGCATGATGCAAAGGACGGAACGCTTGTCAATTCCGACTTCATCAACGGGCTGCAGGTGAAAGAGGCGATCAGCGCCGTTATCGGGCGGATCAATGAAAAGGGCATCGGCAAAGGCACCGTCAACTTCCGTCTCCGCGATGCAATCTTCAGCCGCCAGCGATACTGGGGAGAACCCTTCCCGGTTCATTTCAAAGACGGGATTGCCTGCACGCTCGACGAAAGTGAACTGCCGCTCAGGCTGCCGGAGGTGGATGCATACCTGCCCACCGAAACCGGCGAACCGCCGCTTGCCCGTGCCAAAAACTGGACCACCAAAGAGGGTTACCCGCTCGAAACCAACACCATGCCGGGCTTTGCAGGTTCAAGCGGCTATTACCTCCGCTACATGGACCCGCGCAACGACCATGAATATTTCTCAAAAGAGGCCGTGAATTACTGGCAGGATGTCGACCTCTACATCGGCGGAGATGAGCATGCCACCGGCCACCTTATCTATTCCCGCTTCTGGAATAAATTCCTATTCGACATCGGCATGTCGGTAAAAGAGGAGCCTTTTAAAAAACTGATCAACCAGGGCAAGATCCAGGGACGGTCGAGCCTTGCGTACCGGGTGAGGGGAACAAACACCTTTGTTTCAGCAGGGCTGAAAGACCTTCACGACACCACCGAAATGCACGTGGATGTGAGCATGGTCGACAACGATATTCTCGACACCGAAGCTTTTTGCCAATGGCGCCCCGACCTCGCCGGTTCCGAATTTATCCTCGAGGAGGGTAATTATCATTGCGGCTACGCGGTGGAGAAAATGTCGAAATCGCTTTACAATGTGGTAAACCCCGACTCCCTGATCGAAAAATACGGCGCCGACACCTTCCGCCTGTATGAAATGTTCCTCGGACCGCTGGAGCAATCGAAGCCGTGGGACACCAATGGCATCGAAGGGGTATTCCGGTTTATACGCAAGTTCTGGCGGCTGTATCATGATGACCAGAATAATTTCCGCGTTACAGGCGATCCTTCGGAACCTGCCGAACTCCGGGTACTGCATAAGACCATTAAAAAGATCCGGGAGGATATCGAACGGCTCTCTTTCAACACGGCCGTAAGTTCCTTCATGATCTGCGTGAACGAACTCACCGACCTGAAATGCAGCAAACGCGCGGTCCTCAGCGACCTGGTAGTGCTCATCGCCTCTTACGCACCTCACATCGCCGAAGAACTCTGGAACTTGCTCGGACACACCGGGAGCGTTTCCGTAGCCGTTTTCCCGGAATTCAACCCGGAATACCTGGTTGAAAACACATTCGAATACCCGGTTTCATTTAATGGAAAAACCCGGTTTAAAATGGAGTTGCCTAATAATCTTTCGATTCCTGAAATCGAAAAAGCCGCACTCGAAGCCAGGGAATCCGAAAAATGGCTGCTGGGAGCCCCTCCCCGGAAAGTGATCATCGTGCCGGGAAAGATCATCAACATCGTTATTTGATCTGATGGAAGTATTAACCCCCGGTGGTTACCGCTTCGGAATGGATTTCGTCATCTGCCTGCTTTCGTTCCGTGATATCAACAAAGACTTCGAGCATTGCTTTTTTTCCGTTGAAAATCATACCGGTGTGGTAAATTTCGAAGACCTTCCCCCCGAGCACTCCGTGCGCTTCATACAATGAGGTTTCACCAATGGATATACCGGCATGCAACGGGCAGTCGGAACATTGTCTTTTATCATCCCTATACAAATCCCAGCATTTTTTTCCCGGGGCAATCTCCCCATGATACCGCTTTAAATTGTCACTTAAAAAAAGAATGTTTCCGTTTTCATCAACGATATCCATACCGAACGGAATGGTTTGCAAAAGAGAATTATTGAATTCATTGCTTCTGGTTAGCAACTGTTCCGCTTTCCTTCGCTCAGTTTCAACATCCAGTCGTTCCAGTTCGCCGGAAGCCCTTACTGCAACCAGTTTCAGCAGCTCCTCGGCCTGTCGCCTTTTAAACAGCGGACTGCTTTTAATCACGGCAACCAGCCCGATCGGAATGCCGGTGTGGCTCCACAGTGTCACTCCCACATAGCTCTCTGCATTCAGATCCTGCAGCAAGGTGTTGCGTGGAAAAAGGCTGGTTACGCCGGCAGGAAAGCAGCACACCGTTTTTCCCACCAAATAACCGCAGGGGGTGTCTTTGAGCGCATATACCAAGTTATCCTCGAAAACCCCGTCGTGCCATACGGCCAGGGTGCGTGCACTGAGGCCATCTCCTTCAAGCCTGTCAATACACACAAAATTTGCATCAAGCGACCGGGCAAGGAATTGCGCCAGCAATGCAAAAAAATCCAATTTAGCTTCCAGATCGCTGTATTGTGCCAGGAATTTCAGTGCCTCGGTTGTATTCTGTGCATCTTCTTCTGTTTGTTTGCGCCCGGCAATATCCCATACGATATCGGCAATTTGCGAAATTGACTGAATATCGGCCTGGTCATAATCGGTTTCTTTATTTCCGACACCGAGTATGGCAACAATTTTCTCATTTCTGAATACAGGAACGACCAGCTCGCGAATAACAGGCGCATAACCCCCGGCCAATCCTTTTCGATGGGAGGGTGAAAGATAATCGTTGTGTACCACAACCGACCGTGAAGCAACACAATTTGCCCATACACCCGCCTGATCAATCCGGTAATGCGGCCCATTGCCATAGATGACGCCCATTTTCTTCAACGCATTTGCAGACCATGTCTGAAGCGACAGCGTAACCTGGTCTTCTTCAACAAAATGGAAAAATGAAATTTTGCTTTTCGAAAGGACTTCAATCTCCTCCAATGCTTTTTTAAGCAGCTCGTCCAACGACGAATGATAGGAAAATTCCAAAATCGTGTTGCGTGCACTGAGAATGGTTTCCTTGCGTCTTCTTTCCGTAATATCAAGCACCGAGATGCGGCATTGTTCACCGTTTTCGGTCACCTTTCCGGCAAGAACAACATCCATTTTCGGCCCGTATTTCGGTAACAGGGTCACCTCGCAGGTATCTTCCGTGTTGCTGATAAAAACCTTTTTGAAAAAGAGACTGAAGCATTGCCTGGAATCGCCGGAAATGAATACTCCAAAAAATGAATTCATTAACAGGGACCGTTCCTTGCCCAGCAGTTTTGCCCCTGACAGGTTCAGTTCAACGATTCTGCCTTCCCGGGACAGGGAAAAATAACCGGTTGGTGAAAAGTCGTATAATTCAGTGTATTTATCGGCAATTTCATGTTCGGCATTCTTTGTGAGATTCAGCTCTTCGTTCTGCAATTCCAGTTCTATCTGGTGTACCTCCAGCTCATGAACAAGTTTCATCGCTTCGGCTTCAGTGAGCTCTGACCAGGTCTTTACCGGTCTCTTACTGAATAACTCCTCCGCCTTTTTTCGAAGGACCCGGGAACTGCGATTCATATTGCCATTTTTCATCGTTTACTGTCCTGTTGACGGATGCCGGTCAAATCACGAATCTGGCACTGGATCACCCTGATATCATTTACTGAATAAACGTTGCTGATGAACTCAACATTGATCTTTCGGCCGTCTGCGGTTTCCAGCGGCAAATTTTCATACCGGACAAATTCCTTCTGCTGCAATTCCAAAAATTTACTTTTATTGGCAACTACATCTTTAAAGAGCCCGATTTCCCATATGGCTTTTTCCAGGAACTGCTCCTTTGCATAGCCCAGCAACTTTATTAAAAACGGATTCACATCCTGGATCAGTCCCGTTTCTGCATCGAGGATAAGAATCCCGTCCTGGCTGGTTTCAAAGAGCCTGCGATAGCGGGTTTCTGAAATGGCCAGCGCATCATTGACCAATTTTACCTCCATAACGAGTTTTTTGGCCGCGGTGATATCGCTGAATGTCATGACCAGCCCGTCGATCCGGTAGTCGATCGTTCGGTAGGGCATGGTCCTGGCCACAAACCACCTTCCGTCGTGTGTTGCAATGGTGGTTTCAACAGGTATCAGGGTGTCGAGTACTTCAAGTGCATGGCGTTCAATTTCCGGGTATAACAACCAGGAAGCCAGTTCGGTAAAAGGCCGGCCGACATCCGTTTTTCGTAGCTTGATTATTTCGGTCATCGAGTCGGTAAACCTTCGGATGTTCAAGTCACGGTCGAGGAAGAGGGTGGCGATCTCAGTGCTGTTGAGCAGGTTTTTCATGTCGTTGTTGGCCTGGATGAAATCACTGATTTTGATCTGCAGTTCGACATTAACCGATTGCAACTCTTCGTTTAAACTCTGCATCTCTTCCTTGGATGTTGTGAGTTCCTCGTTGGTTGACTGCAACTCCTCGTTGGTGGATTGCATCTCTTCATTGGTCGATTTCAGCTCTTCCTGCGACGACTGCATCTCTTCGCGGGTCGATTGCAGATCTTCATAACTCCGCTGAAGTTTCGTTTCCAGTTCCGTTAACCGTTGGGTTGACTTTCGCTTTCTGCCTTTCATTTCGGCCGGATCAGGCTCAGCATCCGGTATGTCGGTAAAAACGATGAGGATCATGCCCCTGATCGTGTCGGGGTTTTCAATTCGCTGAACGGTAATATCCACAAATTGTGCTTCCCCGTTTGTTCCTACTTTGATGCTGCGAATGGTAACCGGGTTGAAATTCTGCATGGCTTTGCGCAAGGCGTCGGGCAGCACTTCGCGCAGTCCTTCGCGTGCCATTGCATAAATATTCGTGGTTATCCTGCCGGTCGCCGGTTCCAGGTATTTCCCGGTGCGGCCGGTGATAAAGAGAATGTCGCCCTGGTCGTTCACCAGCAGGCTGGCAGGTGTAAATCGCTGAAGAATGATTTGTTCGGTAAGGTTCTGAATATTCTCCGCGCTGTTCGCAGACTGCAACTTTTTTTCCTCCACTCTTTCCATGCGGGAAAAGGAGCTTGGAAAATCAACGTGTTGATTAAAAATTGACACCGTGCATCTGAAAATTTTCAGCCTCTCGTCCACATCATCAAATCCTTCTTTTTTATTTCCGACATTTTCGGCAGAACCAAGCAACAGGATTCCACCATCTTTCAGGCTGTAATTAAACAGATTCAGTACTTTTTTCTGCAAAACGGGTTCGAAGTATATCAGCAAATTGCGGCATGTGATAATGTCGAGCCTGGTGAAGGGAGGGTCTTTGATGATATTCTGGGGGGCAAACACCACCATTTCGCGGAGGGCGCTGATCACACTGTATCCGTCATTTTCTTCTTTAAAGAACCGGCTCAGCCTTTCGGGCGAAACGTCGGCTGAAATATTTTTAATGAAACATCCCCTGCGCGCATGCTCGATGGCCTGCTGGTCGATATCCGTGGCGAATATCTGCAGTGTAATATTCTTGCGCTCTTTTACTTTTTCAAGCGCCTCCTGGAAAACAATGGCCAGGGAAAAGGCCTCTTCGCCGGTTGAGCAGGCCGTTACCCACGCCCGAAGAATATGCCCGTTGGGCGATTCTTTGATAATTGCGGGGAAAATCTCTTCTTTCATTTTTTTCCATACTTCGCTGTCGCGGAAAAAACTGGTAACACCAATGAGCAACTCTTTGAAAAGGATCTCCAGCTCTCCGGGATTTTCCTGCAAATAACGAACGTAGTATTGAATCTTGTCAATCTGGTGAATGCTTTTGCGATTGTCGATTCGGCGGAACAGGGCATTCTTTTTATACTTTGAAAAGTCGTGTCCCAGTTGTTCCCGCAAAAGGATAATTATTTTTTCAAGGCTGCTCTGGGCTTTTTGATCCATGTCGGGATCGGTTTTCAACGTAGGAACATGCTTAAGGAACGCGAGCAGTTTGGCCGGTAATTCACTGGCGGGTGCCACAATATCGGCAATTACGGAATCAATGGCACTGCGTGGCATGCCATCGAATTTGGCCGAAGCAGGATCCTGGACCAGCACGATACCGAATTTTTCCTTAATGGCCGTCAGCCCCAGGCTTCCGTCGGAACCCATTCCTGACAGGATAATGCCAATACTTTTTTCCTGGCGGTCGTTGGCCAGTGAGCGAAAAAAATAATCAACCGGAAGGCGCAAGCCGCGCGATTCAACCGGGTCGAACAGGTGCAGCGAGCCATGGAGCAGCGACAAACTTTTATTGGGCGGTATTACATAAACGCAGTTTCGCTTTACTTTATGGCCGTCACTGGCCTGAAACACATTCATCGGAGTAATTCGCTGCAAAAGTTCCGGCATGATGCCAACATGGTTTGGGTCGAGGTGCTGAATCACTACGAATGCCATCCCGGTGTTGCCGGGCATGTTGCCAAAAAACTGCTCCAGTGCTTCAAGTCCGCCCGCCGATGCACCGATGCCAACGATGGGAAAGGGACCCGATTCATTTTTCACATTGCGTGGATTAGGGGGTGCAGTTTCTGCTTGTTCGGGTAACACTGGATTCATGTGGAAAGGTCTTGTCAGGATTAATGCTCTGAAAAAGAAGAAAATATCGAGTAAAGGTACGCTATAAATGAGCGGATTGTATACGGAAAGGAAAAGTAAGTGGCAATTTCCCGGCTAAATTGAAACGTTTCCGGTATAATCTTTGTTAGTCTCCCACCTTTCGTTAATATTGTATTTGTTTTATCCGCAATAACCTGCCTGCTATGAATATCAACCGTTGGTTCCTTTCCCTCGCATTCCTGTTTTCCGCTGTTTTTTCAATGGCGGCCCCGCAGAAGAAACAGCCTAAACAAACCGTAAACCCCGTTAGCGTCACGGCCGTCATCAAAAAAGATCCGGCTTTCGCCAGTTCGCCAGTTCACCATTTCGCCATTTTATGGTCCCGGGCCGACTCCCTGGCCAACCTCGGCCAGCCGAAATCGGCCCTGGAAATTGTTGAAAAAATTTACCAGCTGGCCCTGGCCGGAAAAAATGATCCGGAGGTAATCAAAGCAATCATTTACCGCATCCGGCTCAATTCCGAATTCCGGGAAAATTTCCTGTCATCCGCCATTTCAGGCCTGCAGAAAGAGATTGCAGCTTCAACGGTGCCGAGGAAACAGGTGCTGGAATCCATCCTGGCGGAAATGTACCAGGCATATTACAGGAACAATCAATACCGTTTCAGCAACCGCACGCAGGTGAAACCAAACCTGCCCGACAGCCTTGAAACCTGGGACCTGGCAACGCTCTCAAACGCAATCGCACGAACGTATCTTCTCTCGCTGGGTGACGCCGGCAGCCTTCAAAAAATTCCAGTCGGAAACTTTGACATCCTGTTTGACCAGGGGGTTTTTCCCGGTGGTAAAAAAGACACGCTGGTGGCACAGGCTTCCAGGTTCTGCCCGACGCTTTACGATTTCCTGGCAGGCCGCGCACTCAGCTGCTTCTCTTCCGGGGAAACCGGCGTGAACTTGCCGGGCGGGCACTTCGAGGTTGACCAGCCATGGTATTTTGAACAACCATCCGGTTTTACCTCAAACAGGATGGCGATCCCGGCCGACACCTCTGCACCTGCCAGCTTCGCATTGCGGATATTCCGCGACCTGGCCGCATTTCACCTGGAGGATAAGGATCGCGGTGCGCTGATCGACGCGGAATTGAAGCGTTTTGCCTTTGTCCGTGAAAACTACGTCCTTCCTGGCAAAGACAGTCTGTACCAGGATGCACTCACAAAATTCGAACAGGCTGAGATCCGCTCGCCATGGAGTGCCTCTGTTTCCTTTGCCCTTGCAACCCATCTCATCAGCCAGGGGCATTTGTACCAGCCGCTGGTATCCGACCGGCACAAATGGGACATCCGCTCGGCCGTGGCGGTGTGCGACAGGGCTGTCAGGCTTTTTCCGGGTGCTGAAGGTTCAAAAAACTGCAAAATTGTTGCAAAAACGGCCCGGGAGCCGTTTCTCCAGGTAACGGCAGAATCGGCAGTTCCGCCGGGAAAACCATCGCTCGCGCTGATCGGAATTAAAAATATCCGGCAGCTCTTTTTCAGGATTGTCAAATCCGACCCTGAGACCTATTCAGCCAAAACTGCACTTCCCGATCCCGGGGAAAATTTCAAATACTTCGCTGCCCTGCCGGCAGAAAAGTCGTGGTCGCAGAATTTTCCCGACGACGGCGACTACCAGAAACACCAGGCAGAGATAAAGGTTCCGGAACTTCCTGCCGGCTTTTGGGTGCTGCTGTGCTCAACAGCCAACGACTTTCCGAAACCCGGCCGGGTGTTTGCCTTCACTCCTTTCTGGTCGACGCAGATCAGTTATATCGGCAAGCGGAACGAAAACGGGAGTTATTCCCACATGCTGTTCGACCGCGAATCGGGCGCCTCCCTGAAAAATGCAGCGGTTGAGGTGTGGGAGAAAAATTACGAGTACAAAGAGCGGAAATATGTTTCCGCGAAACTTCAGGATTTAACTTCCGATGGCCAGGGATATTTTGAAATTCCCTCTTCGGGGGATAACCGGCAGAACTCAAACCGGTTTTTAAAGATCCGGTACAAGGGTGACTTCCTGGTCACCGATAACTTCTACCAGTATCCTGTTTACAAACCGCAGGTGCAAACCACCATGCAAACTATGTTTTACACCGACAGGGCCATTTACCGGCCCGGTCAGGTTGTTTACTTCAAGGGAATCGTGCTGGAGCGCACCGGCGACGAAACGAAGATCAGGGCGGGTTACAAAACAAAGGTGGTTTTTACGGATGTGAACGGGCAAAAAGTTTCGGAGCTGAATCTTACCTCCGGTGATTTCGGATCGATCAACGGATCCTTCATCGCTCCGACCGGGGTGTTACCGGGACAAATGACCATTTCCAACGAGTCCGGGTCTGCTTATGTTTCGGTGGAGGAATACAAACGGCCCACGTTCGAAGTGGCCTGCGAGCCGCTCGAAGGGAACTACAAACTTGGCGGGTTGATAACGGTGACAGGGAAAGCGGCCGCTTTTGCAGGAAACCCCATCGATGCCGCAAAAGTTAAGTACCGGGTTGTCAGAAATGCACGTTTTCCTTTCTGGGACTGGAACTGGCGATGGCCTGTGCCCGTCTCTCCGCAGGTTGAAATCACCTCGGGCACCACGACCACCGACGGCCGGGGAAAATTCAATCTCACTTTTATCGCACTCCCCGATCCGAACATAGAGAAATCAACTTCCCCGGTGTTTGATTTCACCGTTTATGCGGATGTGACCGACCTGAACGGGGAAACGCAGTCGGCAGAGCAGAATGTTTCCGTGGGATATAAATCATTGCTGATCGGGGCAGGCATCCCCGAAATGGTCAACCTTGCAAAAGACACTGTTTGCAAAATCACCGCAACCAACCTGAACGGGAGGCCGACGCCGGCAGCTGTAACGGTGACCCTGCAGCTGCTCCGCCAGCCGGACCGGGCCTATAAAACCAGGCGATGGGACCGCCCCGATATTCACCTGCTATCGGAAGCAGAATTTCACGCTGCGTTCCCCTTCGATGTTTACGACGACGAAAACAACCCGGCAACCTGGGCGAAGGAACAAACCGTATTTGAAAAAACCTTCAATCCCTCCGTCGATTCCCTGGTGAACCTGCTCGATCCCGCATCCCGCGTCCCGCATCCCGGATCCTATTTACTCACCCTCAAGGCAACCGATCCTGACGGCGAGGCGGTGGAGGTAAAAAAATACCTGACGGCCTTCTCCCCTGCTTCGAAAGAAGTTCCGGTAAATATCCTAAGCTGGTTCGTCCCGTTGAAAACCGGCGGAGAACCGGGTGAAGCGGCGAAGTTCCTCGTTGGTTCAAAGGAAGACAATGTAAACATGGTATATGAAGTGCGGCTGCACGACAGCCTGGTATCGCGGCAGTTCATCAAACTGAATAACCGTGCGGTGCTGCTCGAAATCCCCATCAAAGAGCAATACCGGGGAAATTTTTCGGTCGATTTCGTTTTTGTCAGGCACAACCGGGTGTTTCAAAACAGTCAGCTGGTGAACGTCCCCTTCTCCAATAAAAAACTGGATATTTCGATTGGTTCATTCCGCAGCAAACTGGATCCGGGGGCAAAAGAGACATGGAAAATAACAATTTCCGCACCGGGCGGAGGTCCGGCAAAAGCGGAATTTTTAGCCGCGATGTATGATGCGTCCCTCGACCTGTTCCGCAGCAATTCGTGGTCATTCAACCTTTATCAGCGGTATTCCGGCATCATTCCCTGGGAGGTGGAAAATGCTTTCCGGATTGCACACAGCCAATGGTTTTCGCCGGACCTGGCGACAGCTGATATTTATGTCCATCCGGAACTGCGGTTGAACTGGTTCGGCATGAATTACACTGGCGGGCAGGGGCTTTATTCCAGGGCCGTCGGCTTTACCATGGATAAATCAATGCGGCCTCGAATGAGCGCTACCCTGATGGATGGGTCGGATACTCCTCCCCCATCCCCGGAGTCGCAGCAGGAAGTTGTGATTGCCTCCGGAAATCCCACAGAAAACGGGCTGCCTTCAGCAACCCCGGTACAACCTTCGATGCAGATCCGCCGCGATTTCCGGGAAACGGCATTTTTTTATCCCCGCCTTGAAACCGATTCGGCCGGCAGCCTGGTTTTGCAATTCAATGCGCCGGAATCGCTCACCCGGTGGAAATTGCTTGGTCTGGCCCACACGAAAAATCTTGAGTACGGGCTGGTTGAAAAAGAACTTGTCACCAGCAAGGAGCTGATGGTGTTTCCAAATGCCCCGCGTTTCGTCAGGCAGGGGGATACGGTGATTTTCAGCGCGAAAATTGTCAACCTTTCCAATCGGGACCTCGCAGGCGAGGTTACCCTTGCTTTGTCCGATGCCATCACCCTTAAATCCCTAAACTCCCTGGCCGACACACTGCCGGTTCCCGCATCCCGCATCCCGGATCAGTTAAGCCACAAACTCCGCCAGCCGTTTATTGTGACCACCGGGCAGAGCGCCTCTGTTTCCTGGAAACTTGTTATTCCTGTGAGGTCCGATCTGGCCGTTCTTCAGTACCGTGTTTCAGCAGTTTCAGGAAGCTTCAGCGACGGTGAGGAAAAGGCCATCCCCGTGCTGACCAACCGGATGCTGGTCACAGAGTCGCTGCCATTGCCCGTCCGCGGTAAGGGAACGACAGCTTTTTCCTTCGACAAACTGTTGACATCCGGCTCCCCGGATCAAAAAGATGCAACCCTGAAAAATTACAGGCTGACCCTTGAATTTGCATCGAACCCTGCCTGGTATGCCATACAGGCGCTGCCTTCACTGAACGAACAGCAGTATGAAAATGCCGATGGAATTTTTACCGCATTCTGGTCCAACAGCATTGCCGCATACATCGCCAATTCCAATCCGAAAATCAAGGCAGTGTTCGAATCGTGGAAAAACCTCACCCCGGATGCACTCAGGTCGAACCTTGCCAAAAACCAGGAGCTGAAATCGGCATTGCTGCAGGAAACGCCCTGGGTGATGGAGGCAAACAGTGAAACGGAGCGCAAACAAAAGCTCTGCCTCTTTTTCGATCCCGATAACCTCGGGGTGAACCTGCAGGAAAGCCTGGGGAAACTGAAGAAGCTGCAAACCCCCGGCGGCGGCTGGACCTGGTTCGAGGGCATGCCGGAAAACCGATTTATCACGCAAAACATCCTTACAGGGCTGGGGCAGTTGCATCATCTGGGGATCACCAATATTATGAAAGATCCGTCATCCCGCGAAATGGTCACGAGAGCCATCGGCTTCCTGGACCGGGAGATCGGGAAAGATTATGAAAACCTGGAAAAATATTATCCTTCGGATCTGGATAAAAATCATCTTGGCAGCGCCCAGATCCAGTATCTGTACGCCCGTTCCTTTTTCATGAACGACCCCGCATCCCGCATCCCGTATCCCGCATCTCCTGTTAAAGAAGCATTCGAATATTATCAGAAACAGGCTGAAAAATACTGGCTGCAGAACGACCGGTCCCTGCAGGGGATGATTGCCCTTGCGCTCCACCGGCTTGGCGGCAGCGATATTCCCGGCCTGATCGTGAAATCTTTTACTGAAAAGGCGATATCTTCAAAAGAAATGGGCATGTACTGGGCTTCCGACCGGGGTTATTTCTGGTACCAGGCGCCCATTGAAACCCAGGCGCTGATGATTGAAGCTTTTGATGAGATTTTACAGAACCCCGTCCCGGTAGAGGAGATGAAGATCTGGCTGTTGAAACAAAAGCAAACCCAGGACTGGCGTACTCCCCATTCAACACTTGAAGCCTGTTATGCGCTGTTGCTTCGCGGCACCGACCGGCTTTCGGATGACCCGGGCGTTAAAATCACACTCGGAAAAGAGAAGATCAGCTCCGATCAGCTTGCGGATGTGAAAAAAGAGGCGGGCACCGGCTATTTCCGGTTGACCTGGACCGGGAATGATATCAGGCCTGAGATGGGTAACATTACGGTTTCAAAAACCAGTGAAGGAGCTGCCTGGGGCGCTGTTTACTGGCAGTATTTTGAAAACCTGGATAAAATTACACCCGC
>JBAXDH010000055.1:0-25578 GCA_037141055.1 bacterium
GAGCATCGCCTTGACAGGG
This sequence comes from bacterium, assembly GCA_037141055.1. Taxonomy (GTDB): domain Bacteria; phylum Bacteroidota; class Bacteroidia; order Bacteroidales; family FEN-979; genus CAIVAT01. The sequence continues at coordinate 20 of JBAXDH010000055.1, forward strand.
CGGGGGTCGTGGGTTCGAATCCCTCACATCCCACAATAAAGCACTGATAATCAGTGCTTTATTTTTTGTATTTTTTACTTTTTATACCAAGGTGTTATTGTGAACAAAACCAGGTGATCACGGATGAGAATTCATAACTGATCAATGATCACTGTTGTGCTTCTAACCTGCTTTTTTACTCCAAATTAGAGTTCACTTTGCGGGAACGAAAATAAAAAAAACCGGTTTTCTGAAACTTAAGAAATTACAGAACACCTTTATCAGCAACTTGCTGAGCGCTAATCCAACTATTGATTTACATACCAGCGGGCCAGCGACCAGGCAGTATCATGGAGTTCATAATTCTTTTTGAAATAGATGATCCCGATATTTTTCGCCCAGTAAAAGTCATATGCATATTTATCCGATTTCTGGTACCGGCACTTTGTATGAACCACATTGGTATAGTTATTTCCATTCAGGGTAAAGAAGGGGAGTTTTTCAACAAGAGTATATGTGTAAATGCCCGGAACTGAATCACAGGTGACAGAATCCGCCAGCGACTTTTGTGTCAGGGCAATCAGGTTTTGAAATTTTGGCAAGTCAACAGTCAGACTGTTGCCATTTTCACCTCCGGCTAAACTGAATTTTATAAACATATTGCTGTTTACGAAAAACCAGTTGTATTCGTGAATCCCGTTGTAGTAATTTTCTTTGTTATAATAAAGTCCATGCTTATAATATGTACAATCAGATGACTGTGTCTTTTCATTCAGATAAACCCAATAACTTCCCGGCTGAAACATGGTCCATTTCTTACATTCAATTGAAAGGAGGTAATTGGGGTTTTGTACAATGACAGGATTTGGTTCTTCTGATTTTTTGCAGCTGATAAGCAGTACCAGGATAACGCAGAGGAATATAATTTGAAATATCTTCATAATTACCAGGTTATTGAACGATTTTATACCGGATCAGGCTCCAGGTGGTATCTGATTGCTCTTTGTAAATTCTTAATTTGACGATCCCGGTATTTTTGGCAAAATGGGCTTCGGTAACAAGTGAATCGCCCATGTAATTAATCCACTCATGCCGCAGGTCGTATACATTGGTGAAAATTTTTCCGTTCATGCTTTCCTCCGGATAAACCTGCTTTACCCCGTAATTTATAATCGCTTCATATCGCCTGTATTGAATGAACTGGGGATTTAACAATAGTCCATATGAAAACGATACATCCTCCATCCCAGGGGAAGAGAGTGGAATCGAGAGGCTTGCCTTGTAATTTGTCACAATTGAACTTTCCATTTCTGCCTCAACTGACATATACTTGAACAAAGGGCCTGAACAATTACTGGTTATTGCTTCAAAATGTCTCTCAGTATCACTGGAACCGTTTCCACCGGTCACATGTTGACCGGTATACACCGAGGTCACAAAAGTACAATCCTGTGCCCCGGTTTTTTCGTTTAAATAAATCCAGTAGGTCCCTGGCTGGTAAACAACCCATTGCTTGAAATCTTCCGGTATCGTGTAATATTCAGGATCGTGTTTGGTGCAGCCTTCAAAAACATATAAAAATGGCAGTACCAATAGAAAAAAAGTGATTTTGCCTGACATAGTATAGTTCTTACTTGTATTCAAAAGTACGATTTTAAACAATTAAAACCTTTTTCCACTTTATTTGTAAAGTTATTCTTAAAATACAATCGTAAATCGTAAATCGTCCAACCGAAAATCAGGGTGGTTGAAAATTTAAACAGACTCTTAACCCGTCTGCAGCCTCCCCGCTTGATATAAATTCCTACCTTTACCTCCCTGATCAAATCGATTACTAAATTTCTGCCAGATGAAAATCACATTTTACGGGGCTGCCGGCGGAGTTACCGGGACTGCCTATTATTGTGAAACTTCCAGTGCCCGGATCCTCATCGACTGCGGAATGTTCCAGGGAGCAAGGCGCGATGAAAGTCGGAATAAGACTGCTCCTCCGGTCAACTACAACACGCTTGATGCCATTGTGCTCACGCATGCTCATCTCGATCATTGCGGGCGTTTGCCCCATGCCGTCAGGGAGGGTTACCGGGGGCCGGTCTTCGGAACTCCTGCCACGCTCGATCTTGCCGCACTCGTATTGCGTGATTCGCTGAAAGTGCAGACCAGCGACCTGGATAAAATGAACAGGATGCTGGTTCGGAATGGCAAACCCAAAGTAAGCGCGGCATTTGATGAAGATGATGTGGAAGGCGCCATCGGCCGGATGAAGCCACTTCCGTACCATGTGTCGTTCACGGTGGCGAAAGGCATGGAGGTCATCGTCGATGAAGCCGGTCACATCCTGGGATCGGGAAGCATAAAGCTCACGGCCGGGGAAGGTGATAAGAAAAAATCCGTAATATTTTCAGGTGACCTGGGGGCTTCCGGCATGCCGATCGTCCGTGATCCGGAACCTTTCAGGGAGGCCGATATGGTCATCATGGAATCGACCTATGGGGACCGCGACCATAAACCGTTGCAGGAAACCATCGATGAGGCAATCGGGATCATCAGGGATGCACTGCATTCCAAAGGGAAAATATTGATTCCGTCTTTTGCAATCGGCCGTACACAGGACATCATTTATTATATTGAGCAGGCCTTCAGGAAAGGCGGACTGCCCAGGTTCCCGATATATATCGATAGCCCGATGGCCATTGAGGCAACCAGGATATATATGAGTCATCCCGAATTGTTTGACGACGAAATGAAGGAGTTTGTCTCAAGCGGTGAACAGGAACGGGATCAAGGTTACATCCGTCCCACCGCCACGGCCGAGGAGTCCAAACATCTCAACGATGTGCAGGGGCCATGCATCATTATCGCCGGCTCAGGCATGTGCAACGCCGGAAGGATCAAGCATCATCTCCGCCATAATTTGTGGCGGCCGGAAACGTCGGTGCTTATTGTTGGCTACCAGGCCGAAGGCACGCTAGGAAGAAAGCTGGTCGAAGGAAGTAAGTCCGTGAATATTTTTGGTGAACAGATAGCGGTTCGTGCCGGGATTCACAAACTCGGCGGGTTCAGTGCTCATGCAGGTCAGTCCGATCTGCTGAAATGGTTTAATGTGCTTGCGCCTGACCGTCCACGGGTGGTGCTGACACACGGCGAAGATAAATCAAGGATCCCGCTTGCCGAGATCATCCGCCAGCGCTATGGGTTGAACCCGTTTCTGCCGCAGTTTGGAGATAGCATTGAACTATGACCCCACCCTAAATCCCTCCCCGGGAAGGGAGGGACTTACTCCCCTTCCCTTTTTTGGGAAGGGGTCAGGGGGTTAGGGCCTAACACATAACACATAAACTGTATGCAAAATACTTTTCGCCGCACAAAAATCGTCGCCACCATCGGCCCTGCCAGCAGTTCGCCCGAAATGATCCGCAAACTGATTGAGGCAGGCATGGATGTCGCCCGTCTGAACTTCTCCCACGGAAAGTATGAAGACCATGCCGCTGTGATCAGGTCGCTTCGGACAGTATCGCATGAACTGAACAAACCGGTAACGATCATGCAGGACCTGCAGGGGCCGAAGATCAGGGTCGGACTGCTTCCGGGAGGGAAAACCGACATCAGCCAGGGAGATTTTGTGACATTGGTGCCGCAGGCTGAATACAATTCTGAGCCGGGGACCATCCCGATTGATTATCCGTATGTTTCGGAAGAAGCAAAAACCGGGATGCAGGTCCTGCTCGCCGACGGGCTGTTCGAACTGGAAGTGGCCGGTATAAAAGGGACTGGCGTGTTATGCAAGGTTGTGGAAGGCGGTTGCCTGACCGACCACAAAGGTGTGAACTTCCCCAACCTGAACCTCCGGCTGCCCTCCCTGACTGAAAAAGACATCTGCGACCTGGAGTTCGGGCTTTCCCAGGATATTGACTGGGTTTCGCTGAGTTTCGTCAGGTCGGCGCAGGATGTCGTTGCACTCCGCGAAAGAATTGCGGAGAAGGGGTTCTTCAAACCCATCATTGCCAAAATTGAAAAACCCCAGGCGATCGAACACCTGGAGGAGATTGTGAATGAAGTGAACGGGATCATGGTAGCCCGGGGTGACCTGGGGGTGGAGATGAGTCCTGACAAAGTGCCGATGCTTCAAAAGCGTATCATTGAAATGTGCAACCGAAGCGGAAAGACGGTGATAACCGCCACACAGATGCTTGAAAGCATGATCCACGAGCCGCGGCCTACCCGTGCAGAAGCCAGCGATGTGGCCAATGCCATCATCGATGGCACCGATGCGATCATGCTCTCTGGCGAGACCGCAATGGGCGATTACCCGGTGAAAGCAGTGGAAATGATGGTGAAGATCGCAATGGATGTTGAAAGTAAAATTCAATTCAAAATTTACCCGCCTGCAGGCCATTCCGACATTGTCGCCCTGAGCCGCGCAGCAAACCAGATGGAGGATGTGATTAATCCTTCATGCATTGTTGTGCTGACAACCAGCGGCCGCAGCGCCAGGTTCATTGCCGCAGAAAGGCCCGATGCTCCGGTTTATGCATTCACGACACATCTGAATGTATACCACGGCCTGAATTTATTGTGGGGCATCCGGCCCATCCTGGTCGATAATCACCCCGAAACATTCGAGGAGATGGTCGCCATGTCCGAAAACAGCCTGTTGCAAAGGAACCTTGCAAATCACGGGGACAAGATCATACTGCTGGGAGGGATTCCCGCACACGAATCAGGCGGAACCAATTTCATCAAGATTCACACCATCCGCTGAAATCAGATCCGGAAAGAATTTTCCTGATTCCGCAGTGGAAGGATGCTGAATTTTTCTATTTTTGCCCGAAATAATAAGAAATATGAAAAAACGTATATGCTTCCTTGCACTTGTGATTTGCCTGCCGTTTTTTATCATTGCTCAGACCGTTGAGATAACCCCGTTTGGCGGCTATGTTTTTCCGGGTACTTTAAATGCAGATGGCGGCAATGTCCATTTTCTCGGTAATGCCCAATACGGCGGCATGATCAGCATCGGTGTGAGCCGGGTCATGGACGTTGAACTGATATACAACCGCAGCGACACCAAAGCTGATGTAAATATTTATGGATGGAGCAACAATTCAAGTTATACCCAGGTTCCGTTAAGCATTAACTACATGCTTGTAGGATTTACGAAAAATTTCAGGGTTAACCCCGTTGTATCCCCATTTGTTGGGTTCGACCTCGCGGTGCATGTCTTTTTTATCCCAAGGAGGTTGATGGCACGCAATACCAGGATTCCTGGCTTTTTGCCATGGGTATAAGTGGAGGTGCAAAGGTGTATTTCAGCAAGCGGGTTGATTTTCAGGTTGGGTCAAGTGCAATAGCCAGCCCGGTTAACGTAAAGAGCTATTCCCCGAATTTGTAGCTTACTCCGGCATTGAGGATGGAATTGGTTCCAATGCCAAATTCACCGAAAAAACTAAGTGCCCGGCCGACACGGAATCCAAGAAGCGTCAACTGTCCCGCAGGAAGTAACTTTTGCCCTTTTGTAGTGGTGGTGCCGCTTGTTTGCTGGTAATAATCCATGGTCACACCCATTCCAATTCCGGAATACATGCAGAATGAAGGTTTGTTGAGGTAGCGGAACCTGACGTTGGCGAGGCCCTGCCAGAGGTTATCCGTCATTTTTGTTTCGTACTGGTTCGGGTATCCGTAAGTTTGTTCTGACCTGCCGATGTTGGTATAACTCATCTGGAATCCAACAGAAATCACTGTGTTAAGTGATCTGGAAAATCCGACCAGTATCGTCCCCGATAAATAGTCTGCCTTCATGCCCTCATTCGAGATGAAATAATAGATTGTCCCGGTTCCATAGGATGCATAAAAGTCGTTGTAAAGTTCTGCCTGGTCTTTTTTTGGTTTTTTAACTGCGGTCTGACCAGTCTGGCCATAGGAGAATGTTGAAGCGGCGAAGACAATTGCGATGGCAATCAGGATCATCTTGTTCATGACGTCAATTATTTGAGTTATTTACAATTAAACATACAGGCACAGGTACGCGGCATCCAAAGCAATGCGGAGCCTGAATTTTTTATCTTTAGGAACGATGAACATGTCAAATGGCTTGAATTCCTGCCATTCCTGCGTATCAGGCAACTGAACGGTCATTATTCCGGAGATCACGGTCATATGCTCGACCGTTGACGTGCCGAACTCATATTCGCCGGGCGCCATTACGCCCATTGTCGCCGGTCCGCCGGCAGTCGTGAAGGCTATTGATTTCACCTTTCCTTCGAAGTATTCATTTGTTTTAAACATAAACAATGGATTTAGAAATCAAAATTACAAACAAATCATCACTGTTAACCGGATAACAATAATTTTCTTTGGTAAAAACATTAAACACACCTATATTAATGCGTATTACACTACCGCAATACTAAAAAAAATATATTATGTTAATTCATATAATAAAATTTTATATTTTTGCTCAGGTTCTTAATAAAGAGAATCAAGTCCAGTGTAATAGAACGCTACAGTGTTTGACCGCCGAAGTTGTTTCAGAACAAAAACATACGAGAAATACCAATTTCAGACTAATATATCAGTTATCCAAGGCCGGAATGCCAGTTATTTATGTATATTTACGTGCCACAAAATTTTTTGACTATGAAAAGAAAATTACGCACTGGATTTAAAAATCTGTTTTTAATTTGTGCTTTGCTCGGAAGTACGTTGGGTTTAAAGGCCCAAAACCTCGATGTTACCGGTGTCGTGTCCGAAGCCGGTACAGGTGAATTGCTTTTAGGAGTTACTGTTTTGCAAAAGGGTACCACCAACGGCACTGTTTGCGATATTTCGGGCCATTACAAAATCAGTGTTCCCCAGGGGGCCGTTCTTAAATTTTCGCTGATCGGTTATGTGACCCAGGAAGTCAAGGTTGAAAAGGCAGGACCACTTAATGTTTCAATGGCGGTGCAGATCACCACCCTTGATGATGTAATCGTAATCGGTTACAGCACGCAGAAAAAGACGGATAAAACAGGTGCTGTAAGCACGGTTAAATCCGATGACCTCAACGGAGGGGTTATTACAAACGCGATCCAGTCCATGCAGGGGAAAGCGGCCGGCGTGCTGGTTTCCAAAAGCGGGGGCGATCCGAGCGCAGATTACAAGGTACGGATCCGCGGGGCTTCAGGATTCGAGTCAAACACACAGCCTCTGTATGTCATCGATGGAATTCCAGGCGGGGATCCGAATATTTTATCCCCGGATGACATTGAATCCTACAATATTCTTAAAGACGCAGCATCCACTGCCATATATGGTTCAAGAGGGTCCAACGGGGTCATCATCATCACCACGAAAAAAGGAAAAGGTTCATACGCCGCTAAAGAGGGTGCCAAAGAGGACGGCTCCTACAGCAACATTGAATTCAATACCCAGATTTCCATGGAGACTGTTGCAAGAAAACTGAAAGTTCTCAATGCAACCGAAACCCGTGATTTCGCCAAAACGGTTCTTGCAAAAAGCCAGGCAGCACATCCCACGTGGACTGTAGACAGCGTATTTATTGATGGTGGGGCAAATACCGACTGGCAGAACCAAATTTACAGGACAGGTATTGCAACGACCAACAGCCTGAGTTTTTCGGGCGGAAATAAGCATAATTCATACGTTGCCGCAGTGACCAATAACAACTGGCAGGGTACGATGAAGGGTACTGCGAAGGACCAGACTACAGCACGTATCAGTGTCAATCAAAAGGCATTGAAAGATAAACTCACCCTTGCAGCAAACCTGATGGGTGCCTTTGAGAAAAACGATTACGAAAATTATGGGGGATGGGGGAATGATGATATTATTTACCAGGCTATTTCCCGGAACCCGACCGACCCTGTTTACACGCCTTCAGGGGGCTATTACCAGTCATTGCGCGTTTTTAGCTACAATAACCCGATCGCGGTTATTGACCAGGTGACCAATAACCGGAACGATAAAAAATTCCTTGGCAGTTTAAAGGCTGATTTTGAAATTATTACAGGTCTTGTTGCCAGCGTCAATTTAGGCTATACGCATGATGACAATACGTTCAACTATTTCAGGCCTGCCAATATCTATGCTTCTGCTGACAATGGCTTTGGCAGAAAACAGTACAATGCAACATCGCAGAAAGTAATGGAAATTACAGGCACCTATAGCAAAGCATTCAAGAAAATTCACAACTTCAATGCATTGCTTGGGTATTCATGGCAGCAAAATGACTACAACAGTTTCTGGATTGGGGGACGCGATGCACAATCGACCTACGCAGGTCCGGATAACCTTGCCGTCCTGAATGATGTACAATGGGGCGACTATGGTTCCCTCAGGGGACAATCCACCCTGATTGGTATGTTCGGACGTGTTCAGTACAATTTTAAGAGCAAATACTTTTTGTCCGGCTCCCTTCGCAGGGACGGTTCCTCCAAATTTGGCTCGAATAACAAATGGGGCTGGTTCCCGACTGTTGCCGTTGGCTGGAGCATTGACCAGGAAAAGTGGCTGTCCGGTGTTAAATGGATCAGTCAGTTGAAATTACGCGGAAGTTACGGGATCGCCGGAAACCAGGAGATCGGGGAATACCGGAGCATGTTGCTCTGGCAGCCCAGCGGCAAGGCGATCAACCCTGAAACCGGGAAAGAGGTCATCACATTTACAACGGTTTGGAATGCCAACCCGAACCTCAAATGGGAGCAAACCTCGGAAGTTAACGGCGGTTTAGACTTTGGGTTTCTGAACAGCCGGATCAGCGGCAGCGTTGAAGTTTATTACAAGGTCACCAAAGACCTTCTGGGCATGTACAGCGTTCCGAAACCGCCGAACATTGCTCCTTACACATTTGCAAATTCCGGATCGATGTCCAACACGGGGGTCGAACTTTTTCTACAGGCATATGTTATCACAAACAAAAAATTCTCATGGAAAACCAGCCTCACGGTATCTCACAACAAGACCGAAATCCTTGATCTTGGCTCATATTTCAATGACGTGGACGGTGTCAGGAAAGAGGGTTATCTTTCGGGCCGCGGAATGGTCGGAGATCAAAACTATGTGACAGGGATCATGGTGGGCGAGGAGATAGGTTCGTTCTATCTTCCAACCCAGGTGGCACTCGATGCTGAAGGCAAATTCGTTTACAATTCCAAGACCGGCGGTTATACGACTGATCTCAGCCAGGCAAAAAGAACGGTGGTCGGAACGGCAGCACCCAAGGTTGAACTTGGCTGGTCAAACTTCCTGACACTTGGCAAGCATTGGTCCCTGGATATGTCATTCCGTGCTTGGATCGGCAACCATGTTTACAATGCTACTGAAATGTTCTTCGACAACCCCGGAAACCTGCTGGCACTCAATGCAGTACCTTCTGCAATCGACTGGTATAATAAAGGCCGTACTTCGGGGCCGTCGATTGCTTCCAGGTATGTTGAGGATGCATCATTCCTGAAACTTGACTACATTTCATTGTCGTATGATTTCAACGTTTCGAAAATATCCTGGCTGAAGAAACTTTCAGTCTATGTATCCGCCAACAATGTATTTACAATTACTGGCTACTCGGGCGTTGACCCCGAAACAACCGTGAACGGATTATCTTTCGGTGTTGATCAATACAATGTTTATCCCAAAACCCGCGCATATACTGCTGGTTTAAAGGTTACCTTTTAAAACTATCCGACTATGAAAACAAAATATTTTTTCCTTTTTGCACTTTTTGTTGCCCTCTTTTCATGTACCAAACTTGATGAAAATGTGTATGATAAGATTCCAAGCAACCTGTACCCTGAAAACGAAGACCAGATTGCCAACCTGAGTGTTGATGCCTATACCAAACTCAAGCCGATGTGTGATGACAACGGCTGGTGGTTCCTCGCCCAGGAAATATCCTCCGACGAACTTTGCGGCCCTACACGCGGAGCCGACTGGGATGACGGAGGGAAATGGCGCAACATGTACAAACACACCTGGTCGAATGACGATGAAGGCGTGAACCGGATGTGGGATGCCTTCTGGACCGGCATCCTTACCTGTAACCAGGTGATCGATTTGATGCATGCGCTTCCTCAAAACGCTGCACTCCTTGCAAAGATGAAAGAGGTTGAAGTGTTGCGCGCATTTTATTACTACCTGGTGATTGATAACTATGGAGATGCACCATATCTGACTTCAGCAAACAACGCGCCTGCAAAGCCGTTTAAAATTAAAAGGGCGGATCTGTTCGACAGCCTGGTCACAACACTTAAAACGGCACTTCCAAGCCTCAAGGCCATTGATAAAAAATCGATGGCGACAAAATACATGGCTTATGCCCTGCTTACGAAGTTGTACCTGAATGCCGAAGTCTATACGGGCACTGCGCATTGGCAGGATGCCCTGAACTACTGCGACAGCCTTGTACTCCCGGGAATGAGCCCGTACTCTATGGAATCGGATTTTCTGGCACCGTTTATTACTGCAAACGAAAACTCCAGGGAGATCATTTTTTCCATTCCGTTTGATGAAAATAATTTCCAGGGATTTCGCCTGCACATGCGGACGCTGCACTATCAGCACAACCTTAAATTTGATATGCCGGTTGGACCGTGGAACGGATTTGCCATTGTTCCCACCTTCTTTGATACCTATGAAACGACAGATTTACGGAGAGAAGGCTACAATATTTTCGGGCTTCAGTATGCCAGCAGCGCAAACGGCGGAGGTGTAATCATCGATGGTTTGACAACCAAACCGCTTGATATTGATCCGCACCTTCCTGCGCTCGATATGCAGGAGGCCAATTTTTCACAATCCCAGATCAGGATGACAGGTGCCAGGGTTGGCAAGTATGAAATTAAAATGGGAGCGAAGGAAAATTTAAGCAATGATTTCCCGTTATTCAGGATTACAGATTTCTTTTTGATAAAAGCTGAATTGTTGGTCCGGCTGGGACAAAATGGTGATGCGTGGGTCAATCCGATCCGTGCGAGGGCCGGCGTGTCAGCCTGGAGCGGTGCAACCCTTGACCAGTTGCTTGCCGAGCGCGGCAGGGAATTGTATTGTGAAGGACACCGCAGGCAGGACCTTATCCGATTCGGTAAATATAAGAATGCCTGGTGGGAGAAAGCAGCGCATGGTGATGAAAGGAATGTTTTCCCGATCCCCAAATGGGCCACAGACGCAAATCCGAACTTATTGTTAAATCCATAATAATACCTATCCATTAATTTTAACCTTAATTTAAATCAACTGTTTATGAAAAATCTAATGAGAAAAATGTCGACAGTACTGGCGGTGCTGGCAATTTTTGCTCTTGTCTTTGGCGCCAGTTCATGTAAAAAATCCAGCGATCCACCACCTGATCCTGTAATCGTACTTGATGGCTTCTACGTCCTGGGAACTTCAACTGCGCTGACTACCTACGATGCAAAAGGCATGTTGAAAGTTACCCGCAATGAGGTCAACCAGACTGACCGTGCCAGCCTTATGGAAATCTACATCGCTGTAAAAGGCGGTGCCCCTGGTTTCAGCATTTCACAGGTTGCCGGAAGTGTAAAAACAACTTTCGGCCCTGGTGCTGACTTCGCAGTCGTTCCGGCAGACAAACGCAACATTGATGAGCCTAAAGTTGATTTCTGGAGAGGCTCCTATGTTACGAGTACTACTGCATTTACCGTTCCTGCTGACGGATTGTACCACGTTGTTATCGACACCGAACTGAAAAAAATCGCCGTTCTTCCTGTATCATGGGGAATCATTGGCGCCGCTACTCCCGGTGGATGGGGCGGAAGTACAGTTCTTCCTTTTCAGGGTTTTGACCTGAAAACCATTAATTTTCAGGCGACCGACATGGTGGTAACCAAAGCCGATTTCAAATTCCGCTATTCTGATGGCTGGAAAGTAATTTTGGACACTACTGTTGATTTAGGTGGTGGATTGAAAGGCGTAAGGGCTAACACGAACTTTGGTGGTGCCGTTAATGCTCTTGTTCCTGGTGGCGCAAACATTACCAACGCCGTTCAGGGTTTATATACTGTGAAAATGAACTGGACTCTAGGGACCGGAACTACTGCAACCATGACAAAAACAGGAGATCTTCAGCTGGTGGATTATACAAACACACAGTTGGGACTCGTTGGAAACGGCCTCATGGTTGGCGGTGTTCAACAAACATGGGACCTGACCATCATGTTAAGCACCCCTGTTGTTTCTGCTGTTACAACCTATACCTGGACGTATAACGGCGTTGAAGTTACCACACTTGGTTCATTCAAAATCAGGGAAGGACAGGATTGGAACCACAAATCAATTGGTTACAATGACGTTACGATGGCTGGCCTTGCTGCCGATAAATTCGGCACCAACACCGACGGAAATTTCGTTCCATTACTGGATGGCAAATACGACATGGTTCTTAAAATTGATGCTGTAACTGAAAAATACACATTCACGGTAAATCCTTCCGGCGCAGCTCCTGAAATGTATATTTTAGGTGATGGTGTTTCAGCAGGCTGGGATAACACAAAGGCTCTCCCGATGACCGGAACAGCAGGTATCTATTCCATCACAACAACCCTTGGTGCAGCTAAATCAATTAAATTTATCACCACCCTGGGTCAGTGGGCCCCGATGTACGGAACAAATGCTTCAGGTACCAACACAGGCGGACCGCTGGTTTACCGTGCTACTGAATCAGATCCTGATCCAACCAACATTCCTACTCCTGCAACTGAAGGCAAGTATTGCGTGACGATTAACACCAATACCCTCACCTACACGATCACTCCTGCCCTTTATATGCTGGGCGACGGCTGTACTGCAGGCTGGGATAACACTGCTGCCATTCCTCTGTCAGGCGGAGCCGACGGTATTTATACCATCACAACGACCCTGGGTGCTGCAAAATCCATTAAATTCATCACTACCTTAGGCGCATGGGCTCCGATGTACGGAACCAACGCAACCGGTACAAGCGCAGGTGGCCCACTGGTATTCCGTCCTACCGAAGCTGATCCTGATCCGACAAATATTCCTACTCCTGCCGCAGGTGGACTCTTTACGGTAACTGCAAACATTACTGCACTGACCTATACGATCACTGCAAAATAATCGCAGCCGTATTATGTTTACAGGGGCTGGGCCATTTGGTTCAGCCCCTGTTCTTTTACATAACGCCTGCACTTTATTTTCTTACCTTTGTCAGTCCAAGAAATAACCCCATGAAACGTTTTTTCGTTCTGCTGCCTTCTGCATTACTGATTTTTGCCAAAATGAGTATGGCCCAGGTGATCGTTGCAACTCCGGCCTTTCCCACCGACATAGATTCCTGTACAATTATTTTCGATGCTGCGCTCGGAAACGGCGAACTGAAGAATGTCGCTCCGCCTCTTTATGCTCATACCGGTGTGATTACCAACCTGAGTGTATCGCAGACTGACTGGAAATATGTGATTGCAGGATGGAGTGAAAACACTCCCAAAGCGCAGCTGACGCCTCTGGGGAATAATAAGTACCAGCTGAAGATCAAACCGTTTGTTCGCAGCTTTTACGGTGTTCCTGTTGTTGAACAAATTGAACGGATGGCTTTTGTATTTCGCAACTCAGACGGAACCAAGGTTGGCAGAAACGCTGACGGATCAGACATCTATGTTGATGTTTATACGGATTCCTTCAGCATTAATATCATGCTTCCGGCTGCCAGGATGCTCTTTCCAAAACTCAATGACCCCATCCCCGTATCGGCGGTAAGCCCCGCTGCAGATTCCATGAAGATACTTGTCAACGGCGTTAAGGTTAAATCCGTGGTTGGTCATTCCATTACAGACACGCTGATTGCAAATAATTTTGGCTCAGACTGGACGAAACAATGGGTGAAGGTTGTGGCAATCAATGGTACGGGCAGCGTGGCCGATTCCTTTGTATATACGGTCATTCCATCGCCTCACGTGGCCCCGCTTCCGTTGGGAGTTCATGACGGTATCAATTATTTAAACAACCAGGATGTTGTTCTGTCTCTTTATGCTCCCGGGAAAAATAATGTCTTTGTACTGGGTGATTTTAATGACTGGCAGAGTGATTCTGCTTTTTACATGGACGTTACCCCCGACGGATCTCATTTCTGGCTTCAGATCAACGGGTTGACTCCGAAACAGGAATATATCTTCCAATACCTCGTGGATGGGTTAATAAGAATCGGGGACCCCTATGCAGACAAGGTAAGCGATCCGGACGACAAGTACATCTCTGCTGAAACCTATCCGGGGCTTAAACCCTATCCTGCGAATCTGGCAAATGGGGTTGCAACCTACCTTCAAACAGGACAGGACCCTTTTGTGTGGGATACAGCGGCTTTTCATGCCCCGGCAGTCACAAATCTCATCGTTTATGAGCTTCTGATCCGTGATTTCACGGCAAAGCATGATTATCCTTCGCTCATTGACACGCTTGATTATTTACAGCAACTCGGTATAAATGCCATTGAGCTGATGCCTGTGATGGAATTCGAGGGAAACGACAGCTGGGGGTATAATCCCGATTATTCATTTGCCGTTGACAAGTATTACGGGACCAAAAACGGCCTGAAACTTTTTGTGGAAGCTGCGCACAAACACGGCATTGCCGTGGTCCTCGACATCGTATGCAATCACCATTTCGGCCAGTCTCCGCTGGTAAAGTTATACTGGGACGCCACGGCCCAAAGGCCCGCATCAAACAGCCCGTGGTTCAACCCTGTTCCAAAGCACCCCTACAACGTAGGGTTCGATTTTAACCATCAAAGCACGGATACCAAGGCATACATGGAACGGCTCATCCGCTACTGGCTGGAGGAATTCCATGTTGACGGCTACCGCTTTGATCTTTCAAAGGGATTTACGCAGAAAAATTCCTATCCTGATAATGTGAGCCTCTGGGGTCAGTACGATGCAGGCAGAATCAGCATCCTCGAAAATTACACCAACGTGATTCATATGGTAAAACCGGGTGCCTATGCCATCATGGAACATTTTGCCGACAATTCGGAAGAATCTGTGCTCGTGACGAAAAACATGCTGTTGTGGGGAAATATGACCGGTGCGTTTGAAGAGGGTGCCATGGGATATAATACAAGCGGGAAATCTGATCTCTCCTGGGCGTCATACCAGAATCGCGGGTGGAATGTTCCCGGAGCGGTTGTTTACATGGAAAGTCACGACGAGGAACGCATGATGTTTAAAAACGTAAGTTGGGGAAGCATCGTCAATCAGCCCTACTATTCGGCGAAGGACACAGGAACCGCCCTGCACCGGATGGAACTGGCTGCGACCTTCTTTTTTACCATCCCCGGACCTAAAATGATATGGCAGTTTGGTGAACTGGGCTATGATTATTCCATTAACTATCCTACCGGCACATCAACTTCAAGGCTTGCCCGAAAGCCGATTCGCTGGGATTACCTTGGAGACTGGCGCAGGAGATATACTAAAAATATTTTCGCAGCCCTGGCCGGCCTGAAAAAAAATCAACCGGTATTCGCCACAACGACCTATTCGCTTGATGTCGGAGGTGCAGCCAAACGGATGTGGCTGCGGCATTCCTCCATGGATGCTGTTGTTCTTGGCAATTTCGATGTGGTTGAACTTAATGTGATTCCAAATTTTACAGGGAAAGGGAAATGGTATGAGTTTTTCACCGGGGATTCGCTGAATGTCACGGATACAGCGGCTGTATTGGCTCTTAAGGCCGGAGAATACCGGATTTATACCACGGTGAAGCTGGCAAAACCAGTTTTCACAGGCATTGATGAAAATTTAAACCCCGGGAAGTTTAAGGATAAACAGGTCCTGGTATATCCGAATCCCGGAAATGGACTGTTCAGTTTTCAGGTCGACCTTCCGCAGTCGTCTTCGGTTGAGGTGGAAGTCTTTAACCTTTTCGGCGAACTCATCCGGCATACGGACTTTGGCCATCTCGGGCAGGGAACCAATACATTTAACCTGGATCTTGGTACGGGGACACCCGGGGGAATCAGGGCAGGGATCTATTTTTACCACCTGGATGCAGGCAGTCTGCATGAAAACGGGAAACTGATCGTGGAATAACAGACCGCTTGTCATTTAAAAAAAATCCGTTATTTTGCAATCCTAATTTACCAGTTGCTGTTTTGAATATTTATATTGGAATAGACGATACCGACAATCTGGAGACCCGCGGTACTGGCCATCAGGCGAGAATGCTCGGCCATTCGCTGGCAGAGGCAGGTTTGTTTGATCTGCGGTCGGTAACACGTCATCAATTGCTTGTCGACCGCAGGATTCCTTTTACATCGCACAACAGTTCCGCCTGCCTGGAAGGCGTTTGTACCGGTAATCTCAGCGATCTTATCGGTCATGCCCGGGACTTCCTGAAACGGGAAAGTGCTTTCGATTCCGATGCAGGACTGTGTGTTGCAATAAAGAATGAAATTACACCTGCCATTGTTGACTTTGGAGAACGCGCCAAGCGCGAAATCCTGACGATCGATGACGCTTACAGCCAGATCGGGAACACATTCATTTACCTGGAGGGTTTCCTGAATGCCCGCATCGGGGTCATAGGTTCCCTGGCTGCGGTCGGACTGCGTTACGGCGGGAATGACGGGCGAATTCTCTGGACCAGGAACCTTCGTGAAACAACTGGCGATTTCCCGATAAAAGCGTTTATTGAGGAAGTGAATATCGACAGGGTTCTTGAAAAAGACCTGAGCCCAACGGACCCCGGGGCGATCATCCGTATTACCGAATGGTGCAGACCGGTCATGATCGGTGGGAAGATTACCTTAATTGTAGAAAAAACAGAAAATAATGAACCCTATGCATATCAGTCCGCTTCAAAAGACTATATCAAGAGTATTTCCGAATAGAACCGTTGCGTCAGCCGCGGAGGTTATTTTCCTCCTCGGAATTGGCATGCTTGCTGTTGTGCTGCATGCCAGGCTGCGGATGCCGATGCATCTGCCGGGAAGGCAGGGAGTGCTTTTCATGGCTTTGATTCTGACATCCAAGGGGTTGTCAAGGTATCCGTTTGCAGCCAGTTTATCGGGAATCGGCGCAGCAACGCTGCTGTTGATCCCCGGGCTCGGGTTTCACGATCCGTTCATCGCCATCAACTATCTTTTCCTGGGATGCATCATTGATCTTGTGGGCGGTTTTACAACCAATTTTACCTCCGGGAGATGGCTGGTTGCCATTCTTTGCGGGGCCTGCTGGATGTTTATCCCACTGTTCCGCCTTGCGATGTCCCTTCTGGTGGAAATGCCCATGGGCGCGTTCCGAAGCGGATATATTTATCCATTCTTCACCCACCTTATGTTCGGAATTGCAGGCGGATTGATTGCTGCCGGGTTGCTCACCCTTGCTGATAAAAAATCATGATTTATGGTAATAAAAGGATGGCAATGAAGTTTCGTATCAGCGATATGCAAAAATCACCATATCGGTCTGCCGGCAGGATGCGGCAGGTCGGATTTTTGATGTTGGTCCTTGCCTGTTCCATGTGCTCCTGCTCGAAAAATCCTGCACCTGGCCCTCCCGGTATCTCTTTTATACATGGAACCGGCTATCTTTCGCACGACACTGTCATCGAGACCGGGCAGAAGGTGAAAATCGGAATCCGCGCAGTTGGCCCCAATGCAAACCTGACCTATTTTTCAGTGCGCGTCAATAACGGTACCGGCAGCATTTTACTCGATACAGGGATGAATTGCCCCTCCCTGGTTTATAATATTGAGTTGATCAAAACCACTGCGCCCCTGGAAGTGTGGACATTTCTCATCATGGACAGGAACCGCGTGGAGCAAAGTGTGCAGATCGCGCTTACGAAATCTGACAGTTCAGCGTGGGGAAAGATTATAACACTGGGCGATATATCGCTGGGAGCCCAGGAGAATCCGGCATTGGGAAGTTTTTTTTCGCTGGCAGCAAATAATGTGATGACATTGCCGCAGGCATTCGAAAACCAGCAGACAGTGGACCTTGTTTATTATTATGGACTGTATGAAGGAACGCTGGCCTCTCCCAATGAAGCTGAAGCCCCCGGATTTTTCACCGGTCCGCAGGGAATCGCAAACTGGGCTGTAAAAAATGAAACCAGGTACGACACCACAGCGATCACTCAGCAGGCTTTCGACCTTTCTACAAACGACAGCCTGATCCTCTCGGCCTATGAGCCAACGGCCGGAAAAAAGAAGGGTAAATATGCCCAGCCCGGGATGGTGTTTTCATTTAAAAGTCCTGCAGGGAAACTCGGGCTGATAAAGATACAGGAAGTGAATCCCCTGGCAGCAGGATCGGTAAAAATGACAATTAAAATCCAGGAGTAGGAATGAAGCATACAACGCCGAAAATGTTTTGTTGCATCCTGTTTGCAGGAATGGCCCTTATCAGCGCAAGCGTGGTCAATGCCGGCAATGTACCCGATTCTGCCGCCATCGATACCACCCGCCGTGCATGGACGACCGACCTGCCGGAATTTTTTGTGACTGCAACCCGTACCCTGCATGAATCCGGCGATATTCCTGCAAGGCTGGCCTCTATCGGAAGCAAAGAAATTTTCACGTCACCGGCAATAACTACCGATGCCCTGCTTGAAATGGTTCCCGGGGCCAACATCGACAGGTCAAATGGGATATTCTCCAAGAATGCCAGCATTACGCTGCGCGGTTTGAACGGAACCCCCAGGACACTGGTGCTGCTCGACGGAATCCCCTTGAACAAAGCCGATGGGGGAGGGCTGAACTGGAACAGGATCATTCCTGAATTTATCAGCCGGATCGAGGTGTCCAAAGGTCCGACATCATCGGTTTATGGGAGCAACGCCATGGGCGGCGTCATCAATATCATTACGGAACGGCCATCGGCAAAACTCCAGGGACAGGTTAAGGCATTTTACGGCTCATTCAACACATTCGGCGGACTTTTCAGCATCGGAGGCAGGAAAGATGCCTCCGGCCATGGACTTTACTACACGGTGAACGGGTTTTACAGGCAGGGTGAGGGCTATATCATGGTTCCGGATGACACGCGCGACAGCATGGATGTAAAGAACCTGATGAAGGAAGGGCTCATCGCGGCTAAAATCGGGTACCAGTATGGTAAACAGAGTTACACCGAGGTGGAATACAGCTATTTCAGCGACAGGCGGTACGACGGTTTCGAAGTTTACGAACCGGGTGGCGGGTACAACGAATATCCGACCCATGCATTGCGGGTTACCAGCATCAACAGGATCGGCAAGGCTGAACTGACCGTGAGCGGATATTACCAGAATGAGTTCTACCATCGGCTGAGTGAATCGATGGCTGCCAAGAAAGGGAACAAGTATACCCTGTATAAAACCGATTCGCGCCGTATCGACCAGGGAATCTGGACAAACCTCACGTTGCATGACAATCACCGGATGACCTATACCATTGGCCTCGACATCCGCTCGGGCAGCGTGAATGCTTCCGACACCTACTATACATCCACCGATGTGCTGCAGAACCGCGGGAAGATGGATTTCTTCGCCATTTTTGGGGAGTATGAATGGCATGTTATCCCTGAAAAGCTGATTATCCTTGCCGGGCTCAGATATGATATCGCACGTTTCCACAGCGGGTCCTTCATCATCGGGGAGCCTACGTCACTTACTTCCTTCATGGCAGATTATCCGACTGCTTTCAGCGATGAAACCTGGCAGGGATTGAGCCCCAAGCTTGGTCTCAGATACAACTTTTCGCACAATCTGAACGGCTACCTTTCCTACTCAAGGGGATTTCGGCCTGCCATGCTCGACGACATATGTAAAAACGGGAACGTCACCAAAGGATTCAAACTTGCCAATCCGCAGTTGCAACCGGAAACAATTGACAATTACGAAATCGGCGTTGACTGGAGCCCGTTTAAGTCCATTCACCTGGAACCATCGGTTTACATCTCATTCGGTCATGACTTTCAATATTTCGTGAGTACGGGCGACAGCATCAATACCGGGGGTGACAAGGATAAGCCCATCATCCGGCGTGAAAATGTTAGCGGGGTGCAGATACTGGGGGCTGAAATTTCAGGGAGATGGCAGATTACCAGGACGATCAGGCTGGTCGCCAACTATTCATTCAATGACTCGAAGATCACTTCATTTTATTCACCTGTGGATGTTAAGGATCTAACGGGCAAATACATTGTTGAAGTTCCCCGCAACCAGGCATTTGCCGGAATCTGGTGGCTAAACAGGTTCGTGCAGGTATCCCTGGTATTCAATTATAAGGATTACCAGTGGAATGATGACGAAAACACCCTGAAGACCGCACCTTCGAATACATTCGACCTGAGGCTGGGACACGTTTTTGCCGACAAATTCACTGTAAGCGCCACGATGCAGGATATTTTCAACACCAGGTATTACGATTCCAAAGGAAATCTTTCGCCGGGCAGGTTTATCATGCTGAACCTGGCATACACCTTCAAAACAACCGAACCATGAAAAGGGCAATGACACTTTTATCGTTATATTTTTTATTATTGACCGGGACGATTGCGCAGGGCCAGACATTGATTGCAAAATGGACTTTCCCGACTGGAACTGCCGCCGACAGCCTTGCTGATGGAGGGTTACCCGTGAACTTGGCCAGGTCTTTACACACCGATGGCGGAACCAGCGTCATCGATTTTTCGAAGAATGGAGCAACGACAAAAGCTGCCCAGGCGACAGGATGGGACAACGGCGCCATGACGAAATGCTGGGTCGTTTCCGTAAATACTGCCGGGTACCAGGACCTGAAAATTTCCTCGAAACAGCAATCAGGCGGAAACAACCCCGGCCCGGGAGAATATATGGTGCAGTTCAAGACGGGTTTTTCTGACTGGGCCGATGTTCCAAACTCAACGATGATTACTGCCAACAACTGGACAAGTGCAGCTCTTGACAGCATCCCTCTTCCCGATTCTTGCAATAACAAAGATTTTTTGTACCTGCGATGGGTCATGACAACCAATACCAATTCTTCCGGGAGTCCCGTCATTTCCTCCGGCATCAATAAAATTGACGATATTTATATCACTGGAAAGCAGATTTCAACAGCTGTTAATGAACTGGCAGAGGCCGTCATCTTTTCTGTATGGCCAAATCCATCTCATGGCCTTATCAATGTTAAATCAACGGGTATGATCCGTAGCATCGAACTTCTTGATATGCATGGCCGTCTCATCTGTTCAGAGGAGGGAGTATGCGGCCATGTTGCAACCATGAACGCCGGATTTGCCAAAAAAGGCAACTGTTTTCTACGGATTCATACCAGCTCAGGTGAATCTTCCACAAAACCAGTCACCCTGTTCTAGCCATCCCGCATTCCGCATCCCGGATACTGCATCCCGTCTCCCTTTCACCGTCCATTTTACGCCGTACATCGAAAAACTTCTTCTGATGTGCCATAAATCCATATTTTTGATATTCCAATTAATCCAGGACAAAAGGACCGTATCATGAGCCAGCGTAAAAACATCTTTTTCCTTTTTGCAATGTTGATGACTTTGCAAATCGCAGCAGTCGCCCAGTCAGAAAAAAAGGCTATCACCCTTGAAGATATTTATAAAAACAGGAAGTTTTCCTCCAAAGGATTCCAGCCTGTACAGTCGATGAACGACGGAGAGCATTACTGTCAGCTGAAGAAAGACAGCCTGAACCTGTATGAATATGCTACAGGGAAGTACACTCAGACGCTGGTTACTTCAAAACAGCTGATTCCTGCTGGCGATACTGTTGCCATAGCAATGGGCGGTTTTGAATTCAGCGATGATGAATCGAAAATCTTGTTTTCAACGGATGAGGAGGCGATTTACCGCCGCTCTTCGAAGGCCAGCTATTATGTGTATGATCTCAAAACAGGGAATTTGTTCCCCCTTTCGAAGAATGGCAAACAGCGGCTGGCCACCTTTTCCCCCGACGGATCAAAGGTTGCGTTCGTGAGGGAAAACAATCTATTTGTCACGGATATCAATTCCCCGGATTCCGGATCCCGGATCGAGTTACAGGTCACGACAGATGGCAAGGTCAACGAAATCATCAATGGTGCAACCGACTGGGTCTATGAAGAGGAATTTGAGTTTTCAAAAGCATTCGATTGGTCGCCCGACGGTAAAAGGATTGCGTTTTACAGGTTTGATGAAAGCAACGTGAAAGAATACCAGCTGACCTATTACGGAGACCTGTATCCTGAACAGTACAAATATAAATATCCGAAGGCAGGAGAAGATAATTCGGTACTCGGTATTTTTATCTATGACCTTGCTGCAAAGAAAAGCATCCCTGTTGATATCGGGAAAGAATCAGATATTTACATCCCAAGGATTAAATGGACGGAAGATCCCGGTATCCTTGCCCTGTACCGGATGAACCGCCACCAGAGCAAACTGGAATTGTTGCTTGCCGATGCTGCTTCCGGAAACACAAAGGTCATTTATACCGAGGAGAATAAATATTACATCGAGATCAACGATCACTGGCAGTTCCTGAAAAACAAAAAGGAGTTCCTCCTTTCAAGCGAAAAGGACGGGTATCGCCATATTTATTTATATGACCTGGCCGGTAAACAGGTGCGGCAGTTGACCCACGGAAATTTTGACGTGCTGGATGTGCTCGGTGTCGACGAAAAAGCGGGGCTTGTTTACTATTCATCCGCTGAAACTTCCCCCATGGACAAGGATATCTGCGCGGTGAACCTTGACGGGAAAAAGAAAATCAAATTGAATGCAAAGCAGGGGGCCAATTCCGCCGATTTCAACAAAACATTTACGTATTATGTAGGCAGGTGGTCGGATATCAATACTCCCCCATACATTGCCGTGTACAAGTCAAACGGCACCGAGGTGCGCACGTTGCAGGACAATGCCAAACTGAAGACGGTCATTGCCGATTACGGGTTCAGCAAGGCTGAATTCTTTACATTCAAAACCGGGGATGGGGTGGAGCTTAACGGGTTGATGGTTAAACCTCCCGATTTTGACCCGGCAAAAAAATACCCGGTGCTTTTTACCATCTACGGGGGCCCAGGTTCACAGACCGTCAATAACTCATGGGGAACGGTTTCGTCGTGGAACCAGCTATGGGCGCAGCACGGAATCATCGTTGTTTCCGTCGACAACCGCGGAACCGGGAGCAGGGGAGAAGAGTTTAAGAAATGCACCTACCTCCAGCTGGGAAAATATGAAACCCTGGATCAGATTGAAGCTGCAAAGTATCTCGGATCATTGAGTTATGTGGATAAAACACGCATCGGGATGTGGGGGTGGAGCTTTGGCGGTTACCTTACGTTGTCATGCCTTACAAAGGGTGCCGATTACTTCAGTTTCGGCGTTGCAGTTGCCCCGGTTACAAACTGGAAGTATTATGACAATATTTACACGGAGCGCTACATGCGAACTCCTAAAGAGAACAACGACGGATACGAGGATAACTCACCTGTCAACCATGCTGCGAAGCTCACCGGCAAGCTTCTGCTCATTGCAGGAATGGCGGACGACAATGTTCATCCCCAGAACTCATACGATATGGTTACCGCCCTGGTAGGAGCCGACAAGCAATTCGAGTCGCAATTCTATCCCAACAGCAACCACGGAATTTATACAGGGAAGAATACAAGTTACCACCTGTATAAGAGGATGACTGACTTCATACTGGGAAATCTGTAGAAGATGCGGGATACGGGATGACAATAGCCGGGCTTTATCCCGTATCCCGCATCCAGTATCCCGTATCTTATAAATTCTCTTGGAATTCCCAAATATACTTTGTACTTTTGCAGCCCTTTATAAATATTTAGTATTCACATTAACAAGAAAGCGAGCGAAAAGCATGATTATCGTACCTGTTAAAGAAGGCGAAAGCATTGACAGATCTCTGAAGAAACTGAAACGTAAATTCGAAAAGACCGGCGTTGTGAAAGAACTTCGCGAGCGTCAGAAATTTACCAAACCCTCCATCAAGCACAGGGAAGCAGTCAACAAGGCGATTTATATTCAGAAGATCCAGGACGCTGAAGCCGCCAAGTAGCAGTAGTTGAATTATTTCAAGAAGAAATTTTGTTTCCGGTAAATATTTTCGTATATTTATCGTGTGATTCGTTATCGGCAAAATTTCTTCTTACTTTTTTGTGACAGGTGAAGCAACGCTTTCTCGCATATCTTCAATACGAAAAACGGTATTCTGATCACACCGTAACCGCCTACCGGACCGACCTGGATCAGTTTCATGAATATCTTCAAACCCAATACAATACTATTAATATTACGGAGGTAACCCACCCGATAATCCGATCGTGGCTTGTCGAACTGATGGAGAATCATGTTACTTCGCGCACGGTTACCCGCAAACTGACCACCCTCAGGTCGTTTTTCAAATACCTGGTTCGTGAAAGTGTTTTGGTCGTCAACCCGATGCAGAAAATTACCTCCCCTAAAATTTCAAAAAAGTTACCGGTTTTTATTGAAAAGGATAAAATGGATTTGCTGCTGGATAAGGTTGCATTCGAAGACGGTTATCCCGGGATCCGCGACAGGCTGATCATCGAATTGTTTTATTCTGCCGGCATCCGTTTGTCTGAACTGGTCAGTCTGAAAGAAACGGATATTGATTTTCACTACGATACAATAAAGGTACTGGGGAAACGAAATAAAGAACGGCTGATTCCGTTCAGTAACAAAATGGTATTCCTGATGAAAGTATACCTGGTGGAAAAAAGGAATTCATTTGGAGAGACCAACGACATGTTCCTCACAGATAAAGGTAACCGGATCTATCCCCGGATGGTTTATCGCATCGTTACACACCACCTGGGAAAGGTAACAACGCTTGAAAAGAAAAGCCCGCACGTGCTGCGCCATACATTCGCAACACATCTGTTAAACAACGGTGCCGAACTGAATGCAGTAAAGGAACTTCTGGGCCATGCCAGTCTTTCGGCAACCCAGGTCTATACCCACAACACAATCGATAAATTGAAGAGAATCTACAAACAAGCCCATCCAAAGGCATAAAAAAGGAGGTCGGAATGAATGTTAAAATTAACTCTGTCCATTTTAAGGCTGATAAAAAGCTGGAAACGTTTATCAATGACAGACTTGAAAAACTGCACACGTTTTTCGAAGGAGTTATTGGCAGTGAGGTGATCCTGAAAATGGACAATACTGAAACGCGCGAGAATAAAATTGCCGAAGTGCGATTATTAATAAAGGGATATGATCTTTTTGCAAAAAAGGAGGCTACAACATTTGAAGCAGCAATTGATCTTGCTGCGGAAGCTTTACGCAAGCAACTCGTCAAGCATAAAGAAAAAGTGAGGGGGATTTAATCCTATTGCACATTTAACTGGCGAGGAGGCAACCCGAAAAGGTTGCCTCCTCGGTTTATGAAAACCCAGTGGTGACAAGTGTTTTGGAGTTCGGTACAGAATTTGCTAAAAAAAATGGCTTTTTTTAGGCATTATTTTCAAAAATCCTTGTTTCGTATTCAAATAGTTCATACTTTTGCAGTCCTTTTCAAAAAAGGTAAAGCTCGCCGATGTAGCTCAGCTGGTAGAGCAGCTGATTTGTAATCAGCTGGTCGGCGGT
>JBAXDH010000056.1:0-25346 GCA_037141055.1 bacterium
TGCAAGGTTGACAAAGTCATCCAGGAAACACCCGACATCCGCACCTACCGCCTGACATTCAGGGAGGAGGGGCTGATGGAGAAGTTCACCTATTTCCCCGGCCAGTTCGTGGAATTTTCGCTGTTGGGCTCCGGCGAATGCACCTTTTGCATTGCCTCCTCCTCCACCCGGAAAGGGTATTTCGATTGTTCCATCAAGAAAGCCGGAGTGGTGACCGCCGATATTCATCAGAGTCTCGAAGAAGGCGATGAGGTAGGCATCCGCGGGCCATTCGGAAACTGGTTCCCGCTGGAAGATATCAAGGGAAAGAACCTGCTGTTTGTCGGCGGCGGCATCGGACTGGCGCCATTGCGATCGCTGATCCAGTACTGCATCGACAACCGCAGCGATTACAAGGATTTCACCATCCTTTACGGCGCCCGCACATCTTCTGATATGTGCTACAAAGATGAGATCAAAGAATGGCAGGATAACAAAAGCCTCAGCGTGGTCCTCACCATCGACAGACCTGAAGATACCTGGACCTCCAACGTGGGCGTTGTGCCAAAAATCCTGGAAGAGGTAGTCAAGCCAGTGATTGAAAATACTAAGGTAATTACCTGCGGCCCGCCGATCATGATCAAATACACCATCCAGTCCCTTTTAAAGCTTGGTTTTGCCGACAAGGACATCATCACCACCCTGGAGATGAAAATGCAGTGCGGCCTTGGAAAATGCGGACGTTGCAACATCGGGTCGACCTATGTTTGCAAGGACGGCCCGGTGTTTACAAATGAGCAGCTGAAGTCGTTGCCGGACGAATTCTAAATTCCGAAAAGTGCCGACACCCAGTTAAAACAAACTACCAGAAGCGACCCCCGTATTATAAATACCAAAAGTATTATCACCAGCGAAGAAAGAAGAAGTCCCATCAAAGGCTGGTTCGGATTTTTGGTCCTGTACTCATGAAATTGGCCGACAATGTAAAACGGACCTTCACGCTTGAATGAGTAAAGGAAGAAATTGTACCTGGTGGTATAAATCATGACGAACATCAGCACAAAGGCAAGCAGCGAGGCCAAAGCCAGTGCTAAAAGAATCAGACCGATGGTATATTTGATGTTGAACCAGCGGTTTATGCTCAGTGCCGATTCCGCGGCATGTTTACCGGCAAATTGTTTTGCCTTGAGATTCAGCAGGTATGATTTGTACTGTTTCAGTTCATCTTTTATCCCCTGATGAACATTTACTGAATCATCCGCCTCCTCGATGGTGCTGTAGAAAAAAGATTCGTTGGGAAATGATGGATCTGTGAGCTCTGCTGCTTCGTTTTCAGACCGGATGTCGATCCCTGGTTTTGCTGAAACCTTTACGAAATGAGGATTGGACGAAAGAATGGTTCCTTCTTTGTCGGATGCCGAAAAAGAAACGTTCCCCGCTGTATTGCCCCATATTACTTTGATCTGGTTCTTTTTTTGTTCCTGGATTTTTACATTTTCAGGGAACCGGAAGACATAGTTATCAAAACCTCCCTGGGCATTGAAAGTCACCTCGCTGCCAGTGCAGGTTTCGGAGGGCCCGGCCGGGCGTGGCAGAATGGTTGACTTAGGCCTCGAGGCAATGGTAAAGTTGACGGATGATTTTCTTGCGGTATTTTCTCCGCATTCGTTCACAGGAGTTACCTCCACCATGAATTCTCCACCCTTGGGCATCAGTATAAATGCAGTGTTGGAACCCGTCTCCTCTATCTTTGATTCCTTCTGCGGATTGCCTTCAAGCAGTTTCCATACATATTTGAGTGTTCCGGATACCGAGGGCACTCCGAATTTCTTGGCATTCCCTGATGTAACAACATCCTTCCCGGCGGTAATCCCATCCGGAAGGATCATCTTTTTAAGCGAGTCGATAATCTTTATTGCTTCCGTTTGGAGAACGATCCCTGCCTCCGTGGCCTTTATCAGGGTATCTGTTTCGGAAATCGCATTCACTGCATCCGACAAATTTTTCCTCGGTTCATCAAGCGATCTGTATCTTGGCGCAGTATCACATAACATGCTGCGGAACGGCTTGTTCAATAATACCATTTCATAAAGCCGGATCTCTTTTTTGGCGATCCCGGTTGCAAGTGTTGCCGATTTCTTTTCAAACGCTTCAGAAAAAGCGGATGTGTCTTTTAACACTTCCAGTGCGGCCTGTTTCTCCTGCAAAGCCTTTGCGATCTGTTCTGTTTTGCCTTTCAGCACCTCAGTCTTCAGCCGTTCAGTAGCTCTATAGGCACCCGTGACGATGAACAAAGGAATCAGGACAATAATAAAAACCGGGATGATCGAAAAAATGCCGGCCAGCGGATATTTCAGAAAGTTTTTCCCGATCTCGCCAAGGAGAACGGTTTCCCTGACCTCCCCCTTGTAATGATAAATATGCGCCGGCAGCATGTACTGCGTGAAAACGAACAGAACAACAAAGAAGAGCAGGATGATGCTCATGACCGAACCCAACCCCATGGTAATTCCAAAAAGGCATATCTGCAGAAAAAATCCGTATACCAGGTAATTGATAAGAAGGATCAGCAGCACGATACCCAGGGACAAACCAAACCAGGTCGTTGCCTTTTTCAGGATCTGCCCGGCCCACTGCGCGGGATAATCGGGATTGAGTTCCGACAATATCCTTGCTGCGAAAAAAGAAGATACGATGATGGCAACGGCAATGCCGACAGGAAGCATGGCCGGGATAAAAATGACAAACAACAAAATGACAAACCCGACAAATGCCGATCCCAGGTAGGCGATTTTATAAATTTTCAGCGGGAAATTTATCCGCAGATGATCCCAGGAAGTTTTAAAGAAATACCATGGCCATACAAAGAAATAACGCCATATAACCTTGATGAGATAAAAGATGCCCGGATCTATTATATTTTCATATACCCATTTGCAAACAAAAACCAACCATTTCCACAGCCAGAGCATAACCCAGATGAAACCATCGAAGATGGTGGTAAGGCCGTAGATAAACCAGGCGAACGCATTATAGAGAAACCCGAATAATGCAAAAACAGGTGTGAATAAAACGGCGAATGAATTGCCGGTAGCGATCAGCCTGTTTAAAAAATCATGCTGATTCCACAGATAGGAAGGTGTCCGGTTTTGCGCCACAGACCGGAAAAATCCGATAAAGGCAATAATGCATACTTTGGCGATTATGATCCAAAGAATCGTGTAGGTCTCCCAAAGCTGAAAGACAGTTGCATAAATTTTCTCCATCCTTGCTTAGTTTAGTAAAAATGAATAAACTGAAAACACACAGGAAATAAAAAATGGGGCTTTGAGGAAACGGACAGGTAAATATACATTATGAAAGACCGAAAGTCAAGTATTATATGACCCGCAGAATTTCACGAAGGCGCAAAAAGTGCTACCAGACTGGTATAAAACACTTTGTGCGCCTTCGCGGTTAAACTTCAACCGACGTATGCGTGGATTATCTTGAAATAAACGGGACGATTGCGGCGATGACCCCGGTGCAAACCACGACCATGATGAACAGGTTGTACCTTACATTGTAATTTTCCAGGAGCGTTTGATCATAGTACTTCGAAACATTCTGGTCCTGGTACATGGACATGAGCCCGCTTACCAGTTTCATGCGGGTTTGACGGCCTTTCAGCAGCCCGATGATCACCACGATGTTTACGAGTACGATCAGGGTTACGAATACAAACATGACAATAAGCGCCGAATTTTCAGTTCTTGATTTTTCGACCATGCCGGAATTGATTCCCAGCGTGATCAGGTTCAGAATGATGGCGGTGAGGATAAAGATGATATCCGTCTTGGTGTTTTGTTCCAGTTCTTTTGTGATATGGTTATGAACATGTGCTAACATAATTGCCTCCTTTTTTTATTGATGATGACTATTTATTTTCAAAGTTATTACTATTTTCCGCCAAAGCGCTTGCAGTACAAATCAAGCATGTCGCCTTCAATGGTTAGGTCCTCCAGTGGAACAGGTTCCTGCTTTTTAATATCAGCAGCCATTTTGTCTATATTTTCCTTCGGATTGAAGAGCTTTGCAACCTGGTCTGTAACGTCAATAATTGCAATTGAAGGATCGCTGAAATTGAGTTCCCACTTGCTCACAATCATGCTGACACCCTCGTTTTTAGCAAGTTCAGGCAACTTGTCCTTCACAATATTCATAGCCATGATGATGGAACCATTGCTGAAAATCATCTGGTGCAATAAATGCTGGTATGACATGATTCCAACAGAAAGTTCTTTCAACCGGGCCGTATCATTTGCCTTTGTTGCAGAATCGCTTTGCCGGGCAAATTTAGTCATGTATTCTTTAAGGTACTCAGACCGCGACCAGGCAAAAATCACAATCCTGGAATCGTAAGTGCCGATCTTTACCGGCGCATTTTTCTTTTGTGCAAAGGCAATGTTGCCGGTTGTGAACACAATCGATAAAATCAATACGGCGATCAGCCTGGAAGGGTTATTCACTGTTTTTCTCATGCGTGCCTCCTTTTTTAGGGTTGTTTTTTGATTCAGTTAATTCTTTTCGCTAATTTTGAAACTGACAGGATTCTCCGGCCTGGTTTCAGGAGGCGAAATTAAACCGTGCGATACCGGTCAGGTTGAAATTCAGTTGTAAATCGGTTGTAATCAATTTTACAAAAGAAATAAAGTTACGGCCAAATATCCGATAAACCTTGCCAGATAAGGATCACATATATTTCGGATTGTTGAAAGCGAAGATCGTGGAGATGATGAAAAATTCATATCCCGGAATCAATTCGGCCATAGCCGAATGGAAAGGACAGGAGATTACCGATTTCCAGGAAGACCTCCGTATCCGCGCAAATGCCAACATCAGCGAAAAATGGTTCTATACGCACATGAAAACAGATCAGCGGACTATTCCGCGTATCGACATGCTGAACCTCCTCAGCCGGTATGCAGGATATGCAAACTGGGATGATTTTGTGTTCAGGAACAGTGAATCAGCCGGACAAATTCCTTCGGTTTCCTATGTTAACGCAAACCCCAACCGGATCTTTCTCCTGATTCCTTTACTGGCAGTGGTCATCGTGTTATTCTTTTACGGACTGTTCATGCTTTTCAACACACAGCAATACCGGTTCTGCTTTTACGATGCCGATACCCGCGAACCGATCACGAACTGCAACATTGAAATCAGGATGTTGCTTGAGGGCGAATCGCCGGTGATTTACCGCTGCGGACCCGATGGCTGTTTCATGCTGAAAACCGACCGAAGCAAGGTCAAACTCGTGGTGACCGCCCAGT
The DNA here is from genome assembly GCA_037141055.1 of bacterium. Lineage (GTDB taxonomy): Bacteria > Bacteroidota > Bacteroidia > Bacteroidales > FEN-979 > CAIVAT01. Next base: position 5,292 of record JBAXDH010000056.1, read on the forward strand.
ATTATCAGACCGACACGATCGTACGCATCCTGAAAAAACTCAGCCTCAATGAAACCATAAACCTGCATGCAAATGATTATGCGCTGATGATTCATTATTTGTCGACGATGAAAGTCGACGACTGGGAAAAAAGAAAACAAAAGCTTGCCGACATGATCGATGACCAGGCACTGATATACCAGGTTATGAATGACCGGAAAACTACAGGAACCGCCATGTATAATAAACAGGAATTTATCGATAAGATGACAATGCCTGCCGGCAGCCTGCGAAACATTGAAATTCTTGACTCACAGCTGAGTAAAAACAAGATCGTTTTACTGAGATTTCGCATTAACGACAGCAAGCGATGAGGAAAACCCTGCAAATATTCGTCCTGGTGCTCCTTTACCTGGTTTTCACCGCCAAAAGTTGTGATAACCAGGGTAATGACATCGACAATAATGCCAGAATATCACTCATTCAGGACAGCCTTGCATCAACTTTTGAATCAGCCGCTTTGTCCGATAATTCCTTGCGGGCTTTTGAAAACATGGCAAAAATCAAACTTTCCGATTTTAACGATTACCTGGCCATCGCGAACGACACTTCCATTGCCGGACCATTCAGGGAAAAAGCCAGGGAAATGATCCGCGGAATTTTCATTTCCGAAAATCCGGTGCTCCAGCTTTCGGATTTTAGTAATTCCGGGGAGCGGAATTTCCCTGTTAAACAATTGCTGGAAGAAAAGGTAGGATCGCATGCAGCATTCGGGAAGATAATACCGGATTCGATCTGGCTGAAACAATCCCTGCAGCAAACCTGTGATTCAGTCTATACCGGGAAGCTTGGTTTTATTTATCTTCCCGCAGGGAAGCAGGATGCAAATGTTCAGGATCAGGCACTCCCCGGCGGAACTGTCGGGTTCATCCTTGCCAAGCGCAACAAGCAATTCGGAACGAAAACACTTTTGGTCTGGGATGTTTTTCTTGGAAACATGAAATAGTTTCTTCCGCCCGCCTTATTTCACGAAACCCTCGAACCCCTCTGCAAAACTCCTGCATTCGAATTCAATCAATTCGTATTCGGCCACCCCATGGATAACATAAGGGTCGTTATTCATCAGATCGAGGGCTGCCTGCTTATCTGCCGCGTTGAGCAGGATGAACCCGCCTGTGCGCGGAACCTGCGGGCCCGAACAGATGATAATCCCTTTTGAATAAAGGTCCTTTAAGAATGCACGATGCGCGTCGAGGTAAATGTCAACCTCGGTGAGCGGCTTCAGGTAAACCGAATGAAATGCGAACATGGTTGCTGAATTTGACACAAAAATAATCAATAAATGCTTTCTTCATAACCGGAATAAACCGGCCAATCCTTATTTTGAGGTACTGCAATGAAGGACTTTTGCTGGAAAATCGAAAAAAAGCAATTTTGTTGTATAACCTTTTGCAGTAAAAGGTAGGGAAACCCTGTTACAAAAACCTTGGCGGGAAGAGGTTTTCAAATACATGGCTGGTATAATTAAGGGGGAAAAACAAAAACCGATCATTATCAATGGTGTTTCTAATCATGTCCATATGTTTATAGGATTAAAACCGGCAATGGCCTTATCGGATTTAGTAAGAGATGTAAAGAACAATACACGCAATTTCATTAATGATCAAAAATTTGTTCGAGGTAAATTTTCATGGCAAGAAGGATTTGGATCATTTTCCTACGCACATTCCCAAATCGGGCAAGTATATCATTACATTCTGAACCAAGAGGCACATCATCATCAAAAAACCTTTAAAGAGGAGTATTTAGAGTTCCTTCAAAAATTTGAAATAGAATATGACGAAAAATACTTATTTGATTGGAATGAAGATTAATATCACTCCTCCGGAGTTTCTTGGTTTCTCATCGATTTTTTCTATAATCATTGCAGCCCTTCGGGCTTATTAATAGAGATACATTTTACTCCCGGGATATTAACCTCAAAAAAATCATCCGCTCTCGCAACATGACATTGAAGCTTTGTTCCTATTATGATGAATGAATTCCGTAGCATCTCAAATAAGAATTAACCAATAGCCCCTGATACAAAATAATGTATTCCAAAAACCTGTAATTTTGGCTGATGAAAAAAATCACACCCTGTTATGTAGTTACCGGATTTATCCTGGCGGTATTTCCGCTGGCCTCCTTTAACCAGAATGTTCATGTATCCGACTCGGAAAGAAGGCAAATGCACCAGGAAATCCCCGACCAGCCATATCTCGCACCGGAGACATCCTCATCAAAAACGGAACCGTCACGCAAATTGAACAGTACCGGCTTTTTCACCGCCCAGGTAAACGTCGATGCCAGCGGCAACAACATCCCCGGAGATGCGGCCAATGAACCTTCCATTGCCGTAGATCCGACCAATCCTGCTAAAATGGTGATCGGCTGGCGGCAATTCGACAATGTGAACAGCAACTTCAGGCAGGCCGGGTATGGATATTCAACCAACGGCGGACAAAACTGGACCTTCCCGGGAGTCCTCAACCCGCTTGTCTTCAGGTCGGATCCTGTGCTGGATTACGACAAGGCAGGGAATTTCTTTTATAACAGCCTGACAAACTCAACCGGCGCATACACATGCAGGGTGTACAAGAGCACCAGCGGAGGCGCATCGTGGGATGCAGGTACCGAAGCACGTGGGGGCGACAAGCAATGGATGACCATTGACCGCTCGGAATGGCAGGGCGCAGGAAATATCTATTCGGCCTGGAATGCCTCTTTCAGTTCCTGCCTGCCCGGGTTTTTCACCCGGTCGGCCGATGCGGGGACAAGCTATGAGGACTGCGTGGAAGTTGACGGTTCTCCTTACTGGGGAACGATGGAGGTGGGGCCGTCCGGCGAGTTGTACATCACCGGTGCCGGTTCCGGCGACGGTGCAATCGTAGTCAAATCAACCAATGCCCAGTCGCCGGGCTCGCTGATCAGCTGGAGCAGTTCAGCCTGGGCAGATCTCGACGGATACCTGTCGGGCTCGTCTCCCATCAACCCTGTCGGAATCCTTGGCCAGGTAAGCATTGATGTTGACCGCTCAAGCGGGCCGGGCCGCGGCAATGTATACGTACTGGCCTCTGTTGTGCGGAACTCCGTGGCCGACCCTGCAGATGTGATGTTTGCGAAAAGCACCGACGGCGGGTTGAATTTCAGTACACCGCAGCGCATCAATACCGACAACAGCATCAATAATTACCAGTGGTTCGGAACGATGTCGGTGGCTCCGAACGGACGTATCGACGTGATATGGCTCGACACCCGCGATGGTTCACCCGGTTCGTTCATGTCGGCGCTTTATTATTGTTATTCCGACAACCAGGGAACGACATGGTCGATTAACAAGAGGCTTTCCGAGCTTTTCGATCCCCAGGTCGGATATCCCCAGCAGAACAAAATGGGGGACTATTTCGACATGGTGTCTGACAACGCCGGGGCGCATCTTGCATGGGCCAATACCCTGAACGGGGAGGAGGACGTATACTATACCCATATTATTCCCACGATCGTTGGCCTGAATGAAAAAACCGGAACCGCTGACCTTGCTGTGTCTGCATTTCCGAATCCGTTTCTCGACCAAACGACCATCCGGTATGAAACCCCGGCAGACGGACCGGTGAAACTCGTCATCTGCGACCTCTGCGGAAAAGAAATCCGCTCCCTGGTTAACAAAAACCAGCCGGCGGGGTCCTACTCCATTAATTTTTCCGATCCTGGCCTTCCTGCAGGTTATTACGTGTGCCGGTTTTCATCCGGGTCACAAACAGCCACATCCCGGTTGATCAGATTAAAATAAATTCCTTCCAGGATACGATCGCCGAAGGGGGTCAGCGTTTTTCACCATTCGATTTTCTCTTTTCACTTGCCGCTGTTCGTTTATCGTTGTTCACTCCCCAACGAACAGTTGCCAGTGAAAAAATACCGGTGAAAAAATAAAAGATAAAAGCGAATAGTTTATGCTGCTCCGCTTTTCTCTTTTCATTCACTGGTATAAAAGTGATTTGTGAAATAATATTATTTAGAATTAGATTGACTTAAGATAAAATATGTTGTATATTGCACCCTTATTTGCAATTAACAATGTACTCATTTAAAAACAATTATATGAAAAGGTATATGATAATGTTAGTTCTTTCGGGATGCCTTGCTATGAACACCTTTGCGCAATCCGGTTCAGGGAGCACACCGCTGGCCATCGAAACACTGATGATGATGCCCAAAAGAGGGATGGAAGATAAATTTGAAGCTGCCGTTGTGGCTCACAACAAGAAATTCCACCCGGAGGGAGCACATTTTGCAGGATTGAGAAAAATCGAATATGGACCAAAAGCAGGCTGGTATGTATGGGTTCAGGGCCCGATTCCCTATAGCTCACTTGATCAGCCTCTTGGCAAGGATGCAGGACATGAAGCAGACTGGAATTCCACCATTGACCCGCTGGTGCAGGATTATGGTTATTCGGGTTTTATGAATTACAACCCTGATCTTTCCTATGGCCTGGATATTTTCAAAAAATGCAAGCATTATGAATCATGGGGCGTTGACCTGAAACCCAAGCAATATTACCGGTTTAAAGCATTGTGCGAAAAGTTGAAAAAGGTATATGAATCGGAAGGAAAGACGGGTTTCATCGTCCTTGAAAACAACCTTCATGGCAAAGACATGGCCGATGTGGCTTTAATATGGACCTTCGACACCTACGTTGACTGGCAAAAGGATCCCGGCCCCAAAGCTGATTTCGAGAAATTATATGGTGCAGGTTCCTGGCAAACCGCCATGGATGAATGGATGGATATGATTGTTGATTATAATTCGGAGATCAGGAGCAATATTCAGTAAGCTATTGCGCAGTGAGTAGCGGGCATTGAGCAATGAAGATTAATTCAGGGCTTGTTTAAACAGAAGAATAATTATTAGATTTGTTCCTTCTTCCTGTTTAAACAAGCTCTTTTCATTTGCAGACGGTAATAAATGCTCATTGTAAAATAAACTCATCGCATGTTCCGACCTAAAACCCTGCTGACCGCATTCTTCATATCCCTCACCATCGCGGTCATCGCAACCCTGGCAGATCATTATGCCGTGATTCAAATGCCGCACTGGATCCTGGTTGCAATCAGGTGGATTCCCCTCGCCTTTTACTTTCTGTACGCAGCAACCAAAAAGAAGCTTACCACCTGGATATTCGTAAGCATGCTGATGGGCGTTGAATTCGGTCACGATCTGCCCGCGATCGCCAAAGAATTGAACCTGGTTAGCCAGATTTTCATTCACCTGGTTAAAACAATCATTGCCCCGTTAATTTTTGCCACCCTGGTCACCGGCATCGCCGGGCATGCAAACCTGAAACAGGTTGGACGAATGGGCTGGAAATCGCTGCTCTATTTCGAAGTAGTCTCCACCATCGCGCTGTTCATCGGCCTGGCGGCCATCAATATCAGCGGGGCTGGCATCGGCGTGGTTGTTCCGCCTGCGATGACACAGGGAGCCCTCCCGGCGGTCCAGGCGCAAACATGGCAACAGGTTGTCCTGCACATTTTTCCGGAAAACATTGCAAAGTCAATTGCAGAAGGACAGGTATTGCAGATTGTGGTGTTCAGCATCCTCTTCGGCATTGCCCTGGCCATGGTTAAAGAGCAGCACCGCGCCCCGATGCTGCGTTTCACTGAATCGCTTACCGCCGTGATGTTCAAGTTCACCAACCTTATCATGCTTTTTGCACCCTTTGCGGTGTTTTCCGCCATCGCATACAGTGTTGGTCACATGGGACTGGATGTCCTGGTAAACCTTTTTCAACTGCTGGCAACGCTTTACCTGGCTTTGCTCGGTTTTATCCTGATTGTGCTGCTCCCCATCATGCTGGTGATGAAAATCCCGGTGAAGAAGTTCGTCAAAGCCATTGCAGAACCGGCCACCATTGCCTTTGCCACTACCAGCAGCGAATCGGCGCTGCCACGTGCCATGGAAAACATGGAGGCATTCGGGGTGCCCCGCAAAATCGTCTCCTTCGTCATGCCCACCGGGTACAGTTTCAACCTCGACGGCACCACGCTATACCTGGCCATGGCCTCCATCTTCGTTGCCAACATGGCGGGCATTCATCTTTCCTTTGAAACCCAGATCGTGATGATGTTTACCCTGATGCTTACCAGCAAAGGTGTTGCAGCCGTACCACGTGCTTCCCTGGTGATCCTTTTGGGCACCGCTGCCAGTTTTGGGCTTCCGACATGGCCCATTTTCATCATCCTCGGCATTGATGAACTGATGGACATGGCCCGTACCGCCATCAACGTGATCGGCAACTGCCTGGCAACCGTTGTTGTGGCAAAGTGGGAAGGAGAATTTAATGAAGGAATGCCGGATATCGAATAAGGAGTATCGAATTCCGAACAGGGTCATTGCAACGAATTAACGGTTACGGATATAATCAATCGTAGCCTGCGGTGATGTCATCATCGGTAATTCCAGCCAGCCCTTGTATTTCAGCTTCATCTCCTTTTCCTTTGAAGGATCAGCCGCGGCGGTTTTCATGTCGGTGAAATAAGTTTTCATCGATTCGATCATCGAACGGTCACCAGTTTCCCCGTGACCCGGCACGACCAGGCCGATGTCAGGCAGATTCAGCATCCGGTCAAGGGCACCGATCCATTTGTCGGCATCGCCCCCACTCTTCTTCACAAGGAACGGGTTGACCTTGTTGAAGATCAGGTCGCCTGTGAAAAGAACTCTTTTGTTTTTCAACACAACGACCATGTCGTTCCAGGTGTGGGCCTGGCCGAGATTATACAGGCATGCGATTTCATTTCCAAGGTCCAGGCAAAGACTGTCCTTTATATAATGGTTGGGCATATTCTCAGTACCCACTTCATCCATCAGGAATTTCGGATCATACTCCCCGATATAAATGTCACATCCCTTAAAAAAATGGTTTCCCTTTACATGGTCATTGTGATAATGGGTGTTGATGACGATGATTTTTTTTGTCCCGGCTTTCTCTTTTGCAAGATTGTAAAGCTTTTCCGCATCGCCCCCCATTTTGGTGTCGATCACCACAACAGCGCTGTCTGTTACCAGCACTCCGCTGTTCCCACCGCCTCCCGACACAATTGTCAGATCTTTATCGACAACTATGGTGTTTTCCGTGAACATAAAACGATACATGGGGTAAAAAATAACGGCAGCCGTTCCGGCCAGCACCACCAGGATGATGGCGATGATAATTATAATACGTTTCCATTTCATGGTGATAATTATTAATGTTACATCTTCACCTGGACCACCTGGTTGCTTTTCCGGCTCTCTTCGGCGGCAAAACCCATCAGGTGGCTTTCAATCGACTGGTCAATGGTGGAGGTCAGGTATTTGGGGTCCCGGTTGGCTACAGCCATCACAAAATCACGCATCAGGAACCAGTCGCCGCCTCCGTGGCCGCTGTTCTTATAATTCTCAACATCATCCGCCTTCGGTACCAGGGTAATGCTTTTCCCGGTTTTGAAGTCATTTACCGTCAGTTCATTCATATCACCCACCATGTCGCCCATCGAGCCCATTATACGGGTGCGCCTGCCACTGTAAGAAGTAAAGGCTTCCATCGAAAAATTCGCAGTAACCTGGTCTTCAAACTGAATGGAGGTGATGTAATGATCGGGCTGATCATTTTCCATGTGGTATACGCAGCGGCCGTAGTTGGTTGTGCGGAGGTATTCCAGGATGGCATCGCCCTGCTTTTCCTTTTCATCCGGAAGGTCAAAAACATAGAGCCATCCGCGTTCCCGGTAATAGATTTTCATGGCGGAGTAAGGGCATGACGCCTCAGCCGAACACCCATTCATACACCGGTCTGTACTGCCGGCAGGTGCATTTTCTTTGCGGAACCACTTCAGTCCGCCCATGGCCACAATATTTTTACAGCTTTTCCCGATCATCCAGCGCAGGATATCCAGGTCGTGACAGCTTTTCGCCAGGATGATGGGGGTGGTCTGCTTTGAATCATGCCAGTTTCCGCGCACATAGGAATGCGACATGTGGATGTGCTCGATGGGTTCCATGTGCTGGATGCTCACCAGTTCACCAATTGCGCCCTCTGCGATCAGCTTTTTCATCCTGATGAAATAGGGCGAATAACGCAGTACATGGCAAACGGCTACGATCCTGCCGGTTTTACGGGTCATGGCAAGGATGTCGCGGCATTGCTGCGCAGACTGCGCCATCGGTTTTTCAAGAAGCACATCGTATCCCATTTCCATGGCCTTCAGGCAGGGTTCATAGTGGAGATTGTCGGGCATGGTGATGATGATGGCATCGGCGAATTTTGGCCGCTTGAAAACATCCTCCCAGGTGTTGAACCTGTTTTCTGAAGGAATGCTGTGCTTTTTGGCATACCGTTCATTCCTCACCGGGATGGGTTCAGCAACCCCGACAATGGTGATCTGCTCCGGAAAAGCAGCGGCATAACCGCCGTATACATTGCCGCGGCTTCCGGCCCCGCAGGTGATCGCAGTGACAGGACGGTTCAGTGGATTATCAATGGGCTTGAAAATATCATCAAGGTTAAGCCCGTATTCGAACACCCCTTCACGGGTCCTGGAAAACCCTTCAAAGCCAAGCGCAGCAGCGCCCAGTGTAAGTCCCAGTGTTTTGATTGCCTGGCGGCGTGTGACGTTTCGTTTCATCCGGTTAGAATATACGTACGAAGATATTAAGATTTTTTTATCCGTACCTTTGATTTCTGTAAAGAAAAGCACCATGGCTTACGACGAATTCCTTGCCGACCGCATCCGGCAAAAGTTCAGGGAACTTGATATTCCCTTCGAGGACAAAAAAATGATGGGAGGAATCTGCTTCCTGGTCGACGATAAAATGTGTGTCGGCATCGTGAAGGAAAAACTGATGGCACGAATCGATCCGGATAAGACAGCCGAAGCCTTTACCCGCGACGGATGCCGTGAAATGGATTTCACCCACCGGACCATGAAGGGTTTTATTTTCGTAGACCCGGAAGGCATCGACAAGGACACTGACCTTGAATATTTCATCAGCCTGGCGCTGGAATACAATCCCAAAGCAAAATCCAGTAAAAAAAAGTAAAAAAGTAATTTTTCATCACGTGTCACGCATCACATGAGAACACGGCTGCTTCTTTTTTCCTGGATCCTTCTTTCAGCTGCCCTGCACGCGCAAACCATCACGCAGACTGTGCGCGGCAGGGTGACCGATGCCGACACCAAACTGGGACTGCCCGGGGCCAATGTGATCGTAGTGAATTCGCAGCCCCTTCTCGGCACAACCACCGACGTGAACGGGAATTTCCGCCTTGAGCGGGTCCCGGTGGGGCGAAAATCAATCCAGATCAGTTACATCGGGTACAACCCGGTGGTGAAGCCCGAAATCATGGTCAGTTCGGGGAAAGAAACGATACTCACCATTGAACTCGAGGAAGAGGCGGTGCAGGTACACGAAGTTGAAGTCAAGGCCACGGTTGTAAAAGACCGGCCGGTGAATTCCATGGCAATGGTGAGCGCCCGCTCTTTCTCCGTTGAAGAGAGCAGGCGATATGCCGGATCCGTAGACGATCCTATGCGTGCCGTTACCAACTTTGCCGGTGTGGCTGGGAACCCCGAAGTGGGCTCGAACGAAATCATCATCCGGGGAAATTCACCAAAAGGGCTGCTCTGGCGTGTGGACGGCATGGATATTCCCAATCCAAACCACTTTGCATATGTCGGCACTTCGGGCGGGGGCTTTACCATGTTCAGCAGCCAGGTGTTGAGCAACTCCGATTTCTACACGGCGGCTTTTCCTGCCGAATATGGCAATGCCCTCTCGGGGGTGTTCGACATGCGATTCCGCAACGGGAACAATGCCCGGCACGAATTCGCGGTTCAAATCGGGCTGCAGGGGCTCGATGTCTCTGCCGAAGGGCCTTTCGCAAAAGAAAAGCCGGCATCTTTTCTTTTCAATTACCGTTATTCCGTTCTCGCTTTCCTTCAATATATCGATCCCGGGATGAAAAACCGGATCCCCTCTTTCCAGGACCTTTCCTTTAAAATCAACCTGCCGGTCAAAAAAGCCGGGACCTTCTCGATTGTGGGCATCGGCGGCACATCTTACATAAAATCCGTACCGGAAAGCGATTCAACGGCCTGGAAAACCCTGGAAGACCGGTCACAGTCTTCGCTCCGCAACACCATGGGGGCCCTTGCACTTGTGCACCAGGTGAGTTTCAGCGGGAGAACCTATCTCCGTTCATTTGTATCGGGCACCTGCAACTACATCAGGGCCGAAAACAGCTACCTGTCCTCTTCGTATGAATTGCTTCCTCAGGATGACGTCATGCAGGAAAACTACCGAGTTACAGCCGGTACAGTGCTTAACCACAAATTCGGCAGGAGGCACACAAACCGGAGCGGAATCAGTTTTGTCCAACTCTTTTACAACAGCAACATCAAAACGGTGAATCCCTTTACGGGAAACTATTCGCAGGTTAACCAGGGAACCGGCAGCAGCGGCTTGCTGCAGGCTTTCAGTGAATCGAAAATAGACCTGGGGACTGCATTTTCAATCAATGCCGGACTCTGTTTTCAATATTTCCTGCTGAACAGTCATTTTGCCATTGAGCCAAGAGTGGCCTTCCGATGGCAGGCAGCTCCGCGTCATGCCATCAGCCTGGGATATGGAAAACATTCACAGGCCGAAGATGTGGGAGTATACCTGGCGGAGATCCAGCTCAGCCCGGAAACCATGGTTCAGCCAAACCGCTCGCTTGATTTCAGCCGTGCGCACCATTTCGTGGCAGGTTACGATTTTCTTATCCTTCCCGACCTGCGGTTTAAAGCGGAATTCTATTACCAGTACCTATATAAAATCCCGGTGATGCCCGGCAGTTACTATTCACTGATCAACAGCAACGGGGGCTTTTACAACAATCCCCTTGTGAACAGCGGAACCGGCAGAAATGCCGGCATAGACCTCACCCTCGAGAAATTCCTGACGCATCAGTACTATTACCTTCTGACTGTTTCGCTGTTCGATTCAAAATACACAGGTGGCGACGGTATCCGGCGGAATACGCGCTTCAATTCAAATTTCGTGGTCAACCTCCTTGGCGGGAAAGAGTGGACTGTCCGCCGGAAAAACATTCTTGGAGTAAACCTGAAAGTATCGGTAACCGGTGGTGAGTATTATGTGCCCATCGACCTGGAAGAATCGCAGGTACAGCACAGGGAAGTGCCGGACGACGCCCGTGCATATTCACAAAGGCTTCCCGATTTCTGGTATGTCGACCTCACCCTCACCTACCGCACCAATCATAAAAAATTCTCCGGCGTCTGGGCCCTGCAGGTTAAAAACCTGCTGAACCAGCAGCCTGCAACCGGGTATGTTTACAATGACTTTTCGCAGTCGGTTGAAAAGGTTGTTTCAATAGGCATCCTGCCGCTGATCAGTTACAAGATTGAATTCTGAGGAACGGGGCTTCCTTTGGGGGAATGAACTCAGGTCTGTTTAAATTTTCACCCATCCCGATTTTTGATTGGACGATTTAAGAGTTACGATTCAATTGAAGTTATACCTTTGCAGCCAGTTACAATGAATTGACAATCATGAAAATTCTGCTTACCGGAGCTACCGGGTATATTGCAAAACGGCTGCTGCCGGTTCTTCTCGAAAACGGGCATGAAGTTGTTTGCTGCGTAAGGGATACCAACAGGTTTGACTTAACCAGGTTTAACAGCAATCTATTATCTCTGGTTGAAGTCGATTTTCTCAATCCCGACGAACTGGACAGTATTCCATCTGATATTGATGTCGCATTTTACCTGGTTCACTCCATGTCGACCCGCCGGGGAAAATTTGAAGAGATGGAAGCCCGCTCTGCCGGAAATTTTAAACACCGGATGGAACAGACCCGGGTCAGGCAGGTAATTTACCTCAGCGGGATCGTCAATGAAAAGGAGCTCTCCAAGCATCTGTCGTCGAGGAAAAATGTCGAGGATATCCTCGCCTCCGGAGCATATGCCCTCACTACCCTGCGAGCCGGGATCATCGTAGGGTCTGGAAGTGCTTCCTTCGAAATCATCCGCGACCTGGTCGAAAAAATGCCGGTGATGATTGCTCCCCGCTGGCTGCTGACGAAATGCCAGCCCATCGCCATCCGCAATGTGGTGGAATATTTGTCGCGCGTGATGATGGAACCGGCAACATTTAACAGGAGCTTTGACATAGGAGGGCCCGACGTGCTCACATACAGGGAGATGCTGCTCCATTTTGCCCGAATCCGTGGGCTGAAGCGACGGATCAGGATTGTGCCGGTGATGACGCCGAAGCTATCGAGCTACTGGCTGTATTTTGTAACTTCCATCTCCTATTCGCTTGCCTCCCACCTGGTAAACAGCATGAAGGTGGAAGTGGTATGCAAAGACAATGAACTGGAAAAAATGCTTGGGATCGTTCCGGTCACATACGACAAATCCATTGAGCTTGCCTTTGACAAAATAGAGCAGCACCAGGTATTGTCGAGCTGGAAAGATGCACTTACAAGCAGGAAGCTCGAAATAGGACTCTCGCATTTCATCGAAGTCCCGGGATATGGCTGTTACAAAGATACCCGGAAACGGAAAGTTAAAAATACCGTAACTGCCATTGAGAAAATCTGGTCCATCGGGGGCGAAAACGGGTGGTACTATGCTGATTTGCTCTGGAATATCCGCGGATTTATGGACAGGCTGGTCGGAGGAGTCGGCATCAGGAGGGGAAGAACAAATCCCGGGGAAATTACAGCCGGTGATGCGCTCGACTTCTGGAGGGTGATCTATGCTGACAAAAATGAAAAAAGAATGTTGCTTTATGCCGAAATGAAACTCCCGGGAGAGGCCTGGCTGGAGTTTAAAATCAACCAGGACAACATCCTGGTACAAACAGCCACCTTTCGGCCGATGGGAATCCTGGGAAGGCTTTACTGGGTTGCCATGCTGCCCTTCCACGCAGTGATCTTCACGGGTATGATCAGAAATATTGCCCGTTGAACATTCCTGTCTCATTTTCTTTCTTTATTTTTGACTGATCTTAATTCCCGGATAATTGAACAAATTCCTGGCATCCTTCCAACTGAACCGGCTTTTTATTCTGCTATATGCGATCCTTGCTATAACGGCCGCTTCACAGGCATACTTTCAGACTGCAAAAACAGCGCCCGGCGAATCCCCTTCCGTCACCAAATACAACAATTACGTTATTTTCAAATACAGCCATTGCCACCTGATTGAAGGCAAGGATCTTTACAAGGCTTATTATCCTGATGAATATTGGGACCTTTACAAATACAGCCCCACATTTGCTCTGTTTTTCGGTTGCTTTGCATGGTTCCCCGACTGGCTCGGGCTTTCCCTGTGGAACCTGCTGAACGCTTTGATTTTTTTCCTGGCCGTTCGCTACCTCCCGGGCATCGATGATAAAAAGAAAATGTGGATCCTTCTTTTTGCCGCCTCAGACATCCTGAATTCGCTGCAGAACAGCCAGAGCAATGCGCTTGTAGCAGGGCTCATCATCCTTGGATTCGGATTGTTCGAGCAAAAAAACTATTTCCTGGCAACGCTCTGCCTCGTAGCAACTTTTTACATTAAAATCTTCGGCATCGTGGCGCTCATCATGCTGCTTTTTTATCCCGGGAAATGGAAGAGCATGGCCTACTCGGTGTTCTGGCTGGTTCTCCTGTGGGTCATTCCGGCCGTGATCACGGGGTTCGGACCATTGTTAAAAGCTTACGTCCAATATATTGACATGTTGAAAAACGACCAGTCAGTTTCACTCGGGATTTCGGTCATGGGCGTGATTAAATCGTGGTTTGGGCTCAATACGCCTAAAACAATTCTTGCAATAACCGGGTTAATCATCATGTGCCTCCCGATTTTGAATATTAAGAAATTTGCGATCCAATCAAACCGGCTCCTTTTTCTCTGCGCCATGCTGATCTGGATGGTCATCTTTAACCATAAGGCGGAATCACCTACTTTCATCATCGCCACAACCGGCGTGTACATCTGGTTTTTCAGTGAAAAAAAATCAGCGGCCGGCATTGCATTGCTTGTTCTCGCCGTGATATTCACCACCTTGTCCTCCACCGACCTGTTTCCCGCCTCCTGGAGGGACGGTTTTTTCCTGCCGTATAACATCAAGGCCGTCCCGTGCATCCTGATCTGGGGAGCCATTGTAATTGAAATGTTCAAACCAAACCGGGAGAACTCCATTCAGCCGGCAAATTGACAAGTGTCCTGAAGGTTTAATGGTCCTATCGCCTCCGTACCAACCAAGGTTAAACCGGCGATCCTTAAATCGTCCTGTGCTTTTGAACTTTAAAGATATTTACGTAATTTTGTGCCGAAATACAGTTATATACCTCCATTAATTACAATCAGATGATACGATTCATTTATTTAGCAGCAATTATTGCTGTGCTGATGGTGTCATGCCAGTCTGCCAACGACTCAAAATCCCTGGCAAAAGACAGTTCTGCCATACAAAAAATAATGGTAAAAGCGGTTTTACAAACAGAAAAATACACGTTTGTTCAGACGGAAGCAACCGATGCTGAAAAATGGCTGGCGGTTCCAAAAATTGATGCTACAGTCGGAGATACATATTATTATCGCGGAGGTTTTGAACGTACCGGATTTGTAAGCAAAGAACTATCAAAAACATTCAATTCTGTTGTATTTGTTGAATCTTTCAGCAGTTCTCCTGACATGAAGCCTGCTGAAACAGTAAATGTTGCCGACACGGGAAAAGCAACTGCTCCTCAATATACAGCCAAAGTCGTAATTGAAAAAAAGGAAGTTAAAGTCAAACCTGATGCCGGCGGGATCACCATTGCCGAATTATTTACCCATAAAGACAAATATGCTGGAAAAATTATCAAAATTAAAGGCAACGTTACCAAATAAAATTCCGGGATTATGAAAAAGAACTGGATTCACATCCAGGACGGCACCGAATTTTCCGGAAAATTTGACCTTACCGTAACCACCGATGCGGAGGCTGCTGTTGGCCAGACCATCACACTCGAAGGCAAAATAACCCTCAACAAGGATTTTGGCTATGGCTATGCCTACGAAGTACTGATGGAGGATGCAACCATTAAAAACAATTAAAACCACTCCGATGAAACGTATATTGAACATTTTGTTTTCTTCCGTAACGATGGCTGTACTGTTGGTCATTCTCATGATTGCCATGGGTGCCGCAACATTTATCGAAGATAAATATGATACCTTGACCGCACATGAACTGGTGTATGATGCCATCTGGTTCGAACTGATTTTTTTACTCCTGATCATCAATCTTTTTGGTCATATTGGCAAATACAAACTTGTCAACAGGAAAAAATGGGCCGGACTGATGTTTCATGTTGCATTCATCATCATCATCATCGGGGCAGGGATCACCCGTTATTTTGGCTTTGAAGGCAGCATGCACATCCGGGAGGGGGCGGAATCCAACCTGATCTATACCCAGATGCCCTATCTGAATATTGCCATCCAGGAAAAAAACAACACCTTCAATTATGACAAGCCATTTGGCATCAGCAGTTTTTCAGGCAATTCCCTTCATCTCGAATACCCGTCAGCCGAACATGGAAATATTTCCATTGATTACGTTTCCTTCCTGCCAAACGCCGTTGAAAAAATCAGAGAAAATGTGCCTGGCGGGAAAAAAATGGCTGCGTTGATCGTTGCCGATCAAATGGAACAAAGTAACCTGTTTTTATCGGAAGGACAAGCACACAGCCTTGGAGGTCTGACCCTTGCCTTTGGCAATGTTGCCGATACCAACGCTGTACTGATTACCGAAACGAACGGATTGCTGTCGTTTGTGGCTCCATTTGATATCATCAGAACAGACATGGCCACAAAAACATCTGATACAATTCGTGCAGGAATACGCTGTGACCTGGTGCGGAACCTTGTTTACCGTTCAAACACCGATGCCTTTATGTGCTCCGGATTCTATCCCAGCGCTGAAACGGAATATGTGAATGGAACCCCGGAAGACAAAGGAACCGACGTGCTCATGATGAATATTACCATAAACAATAAAACACATAAAGCCACTGTATTTGGGGGCACCGGCTATGTGATGCATGTTCAGGACTTTAATTTCGACGGGGTGCCCGTTAAAATAGGTTATGGCGAAAAACCGGTCGAACTCCCATTCTCATTGCGTTTGAATGATTTTATTCTCGACCGGTATGCAGGGTCAATGAGCCCCTCTTCGTATGCCAGCGAAATCACTTTAATTGACAACCGCAAGAACTTAAAGGAAAATCACAGGATTTTCATGAATAATGTATTGGATTACAACATGTACAGGTTTTTTCAGTCATCGTACGACCAGGATGAAAAAGGAACCATCCTTTCGGTTAATCATGATTTTTACGGCACAATGGTCACATACCTTGGGTACTTCCTGCTCAGCCTCGGGTTTATTCTAACCCTGTTTAACAAAAATTCACGTTTTCATGAACTTAGCCGCAGGATCGGAGAAATAAGAACCAAACGCAAAGCAAGTGTCCTGACAACTGGGTTATTACTTGTTTTGAGCTCCTTTGGCTTCTCCCAGGTCAATGTTGCTTTGCCCGTTTCAGCCGATCAGGCCGACAAATTCGGTCATCTGCTTATCCAGACCTACGACGGACGCTTTCAGCCGATTCATTCCCTGGCGTATGATGTCATGCATAAAATTGCCCGGAAAGATAAGTTTGAGATCGCCGGAAAAGGTGAAATGGATGCAATACAGGTGTTGATGGATATGGTCATGTATCCGGATTTCTGGAAAGAGCAGAAAATTATTTATGTCAGGGAAAAACCAGTACAGCTTGTTCTTGGCATCAATGGTAAATATGCATCGTTCCGTGATTTTTTCGACGGGAACAACCAATACAAATTACAGAAATTAGGAGAAGAGGCATTTCGTAAAAAGCAGTCGACACAAAACAGCTTTGACAAGGAGGTCATCAAAGTCGACGAACGGCTGAACATATTTGAAATGGCCATGAAAGGCAGCATGCTGAAACTTTTTCCCGATCAGGCATCGGATAACAACAAATGGGTAAGCTGGGATGACAAGTCCGCTGCGACTCCTCTGACCGGAGCGATCAATGCCATCAACGAAGAGCTGCAACTGAACCCGCTGAATTACGCCAACATCATGGTCGCCTATTTCACTGAGGTGTCGAATGCAACATCTACCGGTGATTATTCGAAAGCAGACAAGATTATGGGTCTTATCCGCGACATTCAGCGCAATTCGGCCAGTAGCCAGTTACTGGCGTCTGAGACCAAAATTAATGTGGAGATCCTTTACAACAAACTGCAGATTTTCATCACGTTGCGGAACGTTTACGCGGTTTTAAGCATGTTACTTTTGTTCCTTGCCTTCGTAGACAACATGAGGCCAAAAAAGAACCGGGTTATCTCCCTGGCGCTCAACATTTCGATCGCGGCGCTGGGCCTGGCCTTCCTGTATCACACATTTGGCATGATTCTGCGGTGGTATCTAACCGGGCATGCCCCGTGGAGCAACGGCTATGAATCGCTGATATTGATTGCCTGGGGCGGACTGCTTGCCGGTTTCAGCTTTGCCAGGTATTCGAAAATCACCCTCGCCGCAACTGCGTTGCTGGCCTTTTTCACCCTGATGACCGCCAGCCACAGCAGTTACGACCCACAACTCACCAACCTGCAGCCTGTTCTGAAATCCTACTGGCTGATCATCCATGTCGCCACGCTCACCATCAGCTACGGCTTTTTGGGGCTTGGATTCATCCTTGGATTGATGAACCTGGTCATCTATTTGTTCAAAACGGTTAAAAACAGTGCCCGTCTCGACCTGGTCATATCCGAACTTACCTGTATCAATGAGATGAACCTGATTGTAGGCATCGTGCTCGCCACCATCGGAACTTTTCTCGGAGGCGTATGGGCCAACGAATCATGGGGAAGATATTGGGGTTGGGATGCCAAGGAAACCTGGGCCCTGGTGATCGTTATAACCTATACCCTTATATTGCATTTCCGGTTTATTCCCAAGCTTAAAAGCAACTATGTTTTCAATGTTGCATCGGTTGCTTCCTTCGGAAGCGTAATCATGACTTTTGTCGGGGTGAATTATTACCTTTCGAAAGGGATGCACAGCTATGGCGCAGGCGAAACACCTGTTTTTCCGCTTTGGGCCTGGGGGTTGATTTTATCCATGATCGCCCTGATGGTCATCGCCGGTGTGAAACAAAATTTCATCCGGAAAAAATAAAAATAACATGAAACAATTCGTTTTTATCGTTGTACTGATTACTTCGCTGCTCCTTTCAGGTGTTGGAATATATTCCCAGACCAATGTCTCCTCCGGCCATAAACCCCCGTTGAACATCATCCAGGAAGTGCTGCAAACCACCAAATACACGTATCTCAGGGTCAAAGCCGATACCACCCTGAAATGGCTTGCAGTACCCTCTGCGGATTTTAAAGCCGGCGACACCTGTTATTACCAGGGTGGCCTGGTGATGCCCGAATTTAAAAGCAAGGAACTTGACCGGACTTTTGACAAGGTAATATTCCTGGAAGGTGTCAGTAAAACCGCGGAAGGAATTAAGAAACCGGGCATGGTGGTCCCTGAGCATGGTGTAAAGACGAAACCGGGGAAACTTGAGGTTAAAATCGACCCCGCCGAAGGAGGGATCACCATCGCTGAATTGTTTCAGAATAAAGACAGCTACAATGGCAAAGTGGTTAAAATACGCGGCCAGGTGGTGAAGTTCAAACCCGCCATCATGGGTAAAAACTGGGCACATTTGCAGGACGGAACATCCTTTGCCGAGAAATACGATTTAACGGCCACGCTGAGTGATACGCTTACTGTCGGCAATATCGTAACCCTCGAAAGCAAGGTTACCACCAACAAAGATTTTGGTTCCGGATATTTCTTTGAAGTGATCCTGGAAGACGCAAAAGTAAAGTAGGGCGGCTATCCTGTTAAAATGCGACGCTGGCAAGGCAGGAATCCTTTACCTTCGGGGCTGAGGAACAATCTGTGGACCTTCCCGATCCGCTGAATAATCTGAGGTTATCGAATTCCAGTACTAGGCTTATTTCATGTGCTGTGCCATTTGATGGCATTGCCCCGGCAATCTGCCTGTCGTAGCTGTAAGTGAATTTAATGCTCATATTGTCTGCAAAGGCATAACGGTAACCGGCCGACAATGCCACCATGTTGTTTTGGCGATAGCCAAACTCACCTTTATACCACGCACCAAGATAGATTCCGTATTTTGTCACGTTGATTCCTCCCATCACAATATTCAGATCGCCCTGGCGTGTAAAAACAACTCCCGGGTTGATTTTTGTGACCATGTCGGCCGATGATCTTACCTTGGCGCGACAATTAACCGCCCAGATCAAATCGCCGTGAACAACGTACCTTCTGGGTAAGGGAGAACCGGCCTTCTCATTGAAAGACTGATTGGGTTCAAAAAGATGATCGATGGCAAAACCCACTGTTCCTGACAAACACTCCTGCTGGTTGATGAATTGAACCAATCCTCCGATGGCGAAATCAGGCCGGTTCAATTTACTCGAACCTGGCTGCATGACACTGGAATCATAAATACTGCCGTACTTTTCGCTTACTTTTTCCGACATTTCAAATTCATCCCAGGCAATGCTCTTGTGAAGCAGCGCAGCTTTGAAGCCCGCCTGCCCTGTAATCAACCGTGTTAACGGAACCCTTACCGAAAAAGAAACCCCCAGGTTATAGTTTTGAATGAATCCAAGCCCGTCATTATCGGTATTTAAAATAACGCCCAACCCTCCCGAACCCGGAAGGTTTCTGTCTGCGATATCGGCACTCAGATGATAGGACCGTAGCGACATCCCTGCTGATGGATTCTGGTTGCGCGTGGAAAATCTCACCCTGAACCCATCGTAGAGGCCCGTATAAGCAGGATTATAATATAATGGCGTGTTGGAAAACTGGGTGCAACCAGGATCCTGGCCA
>JBAXDH010000057.1:0-25262 GCA_037141055.1 bacterium
CAGTTCCGATCAGGTTGCCGTTATTGTCGAACAAAGGCGATTTCCTGACATCCAGAAAGAGAAATTTTCCTTTTACGTTTCCATACTCGTCAAATTGTTCAGGCCTGCGCGAATCTAAGACAACCTTGTCCGAATCGGTGCAGTTTTCGCCGAAAGTATGCCATTGAGGGTCTTCTGCATGCAATTTACGCTGCCGGCCGGCGAAAAACATATCATCATTGCCAAGGGGTTCATCGGTATCTGCAGCAATC
This sequence comes from bacterium, assembly GCA_037141055.1. Lineage (GTDB taxonomy): Bacteria > Bacteroidota > Bacteroidia > Bacteroidales > FEN-979 > CAIVAT01. The sequence goes on from JBAXDH010000057.1 coordinate 252, forward strand.
AGTAAATTTTCACAAACCGATTTATTGGCAAAAATGAATCTTTTTTCAAGATCCTTCGCCCAAAGCATCTCGCTCATGTTGTCGCTGATTGAACGGAACATGAGCGACAAATCTTTAAATTTCTTCTGACTTTCCTGCAGAATTTCCTCAGATCTTTTTCGCTGGTCAATTTCAGTCCGGAGATCCTCCATCAGGTTTAGTGCGGCCAGTTTAGTCGTTTCAAGATCGGCATATGACTTTTGAAGTTCCCTGTCGGTTCTTTGCAATTCCTCGAGCTGCATCTGGAGCGTCCTGGTCCTTTCGGCAACCGTTTGCTCGAGGAGCTGCTTTTCAGATCGCACAAGATCTTCACTTTGCTTTATCCGGATCATGGTTCTCACCACCGCTATCAGTTCAGCTTCAACCAGCGGCTTGGACAGAAACGAATCGGCCCCGAGCTGCAAAGCCCTGATCCTGCTGGAGGTATCGGATCTTTCGGCGGTGAGAATTACAACAGGAATTCGCCTTAGGTCAGGATCTTCCTTAATAAGCCTGCATATTTCAAATCCATCCAGCTCCGGCATGACCAGGTCGAGAAGGATCACGTCATGTTTATCGGCCCTTGCCTTTGAGATCCCCTCTTTCCCCGAATGGGCAAAAGTGAAAACTACATCAGGAAACGAGGCAGACACCATTGCCTTAAGCACTACAAGATTATCATGATTATCATCGATCGCAAGGATTCTTGTCATAGGTTTAAGGTTGAAAAATATAATAAAAGACGTCTAAGATATCCAATTCCCGATTGTTTCATCAAATACATCCTGTTCAACAGGTTTTGAGATATAATCGTCGAACCCATGGGCAAGGATATGTTCACGGTCACCTTTCATGGCCCTTGCCGACACTGCTATTACCGGCACGTCGCGCATCTGTGTATCCTTTCTGAATTCAGAGAATACCTGGAAGCCGTCCATCCCCGGCAGGGATATGTCAAGCAGGATCAGATCGGGCTTCATAACCTTTGCCGTCGCAAGTCCTTTTGCGCCGTCATTCTCAACAACAACCCTGTGCTTGTCGGAGAGCAGCACCCTTAAAGTGATCCCGTTGTCGGTGTTATCGTCAATGATAAGGATATTCGCAGGACCTTTGATTTTTTTCCGTGAGGCGATGAACTGTGGTTCTGCGCTATTTTCGTCGGAGACAGGGAACATCATTTTCCTGACGATGGCAATAAGTTCATCCTTGTTAATATCTCCTTTTTGAACAAACTGGTGGATGTGATTTTCAGTAAGCCGCTGAAGTTCTTTGGTTGACAGGAATTGTGCCGTCAGGATCAAAACCGGGATGCATGCCGTTTCCCTCGTGCTCCTGATAGCTTCCAGAACCTCGAACCCGTCCATTCCGGGCATCATCAGGTCAAGAATAATCCCATCCGGGATTTTTAATTTCACCGCCTCCAGCGCCTCGATACCGTTACGCGCAATTTCGATCTGATACGGCTGGTCTTTCAATATCCATAACAGCTGGATGATTGCAGGTTCACTGTCTTCAACGATCAGAATAGTGAGCCCGGCCGGATTACTTTTACGCGGTATGGCAAAGTGATGTTTAACCGATGACTCCAGGGTTGTGCCCGGCTCAACATCGCCTGCAGTTCCGACGGTGGTCTGGCCCGCAGGAAAAAACAAAGAAAATGTTGATCCGGATCCCAGTTCGCTTACAACATCAACTTTAATGTTCAGCAATTCTGCATACTTTTTCACGATGGCAAGTCCCAGCCCGGTCCCTCCGTATTGTCTGGACGTTGATCCGTCGACCTGGCGGAACTCATCGAAAATATGTGGCAGCTGGCTTGCAGGAATTCCGATCCCTGTATCTTTGACCGATACACATACTTCGGAACCGATTTGCTCAGCTGATATCCTGACGGAACCCGCATCCGTAAATTTCACGGCATTGGCGATGAGATTCTGCAGGATGTGGTGACACATCGAACTGTCGCTGCTGATCATCGGAATGTCTGTTCCGATAAGGTTTTCCAGGACAATGTTCTTTTCGCTGGCCTGCCCCTGCAATGAGCTTACAATATGCTGTACAACCTGGTTCACCTGGAATCTGCGTATATTTACTTCTGTTTTCCCGGCTTCAATCCTCGAAAGATCAAGGATGTCATTGATCAGGGCAAGCAGGTTCCTTCCATTCCTGCCAATGATTTCAAGGTAGCTGTATTCTTCATCCGGTATTTTGGTCTTAAGTTTTTTACCAAGAACTCCGGTTAACGCTATGACGGAATTTAACGGGGTCCTTAGTTCGTGGCTCATGTTCGACAAGAACTGGCTTTTAAGCCGGTTGGCTTCATCCAGTTGTTGTTTTTGTATTTCGAGTTCCGTATTCTGTTCAACCAATTCACCGGTTTGAGCCTGCAATTCCTTAGACTGGAGGCTGAGTTGCTCGTTTTGGTTGTCCATGGTGAATGCATATTCCCTGATGCGTTCAAACGCAAGAATTGCATTGACACTCATATCCATGTTTTTTGACGATTGCCTGAGAATCTCCAGCGATTCTTCCGAATAAGCAGTAAGGCCTGCAAGAGACACCACCGCGATAACCATGCCGCGGCGGATGACCGGAATGGTGATAATTTCCTTAGGCTTCAATGTACCTGAAACCGTTGAAAATAGAAATAATGAATCGTCAGGTACCACCAACTGTTTCACAATCGTTTTGCCAGTCAGCACTGCACCAAACTCCCCTTCATTTGAATCAGCTGAAAAAGACTTAAGGTTGTCTGATCTGAATCCGATGGAAAAATAGGGTTCAAACGTAGCAGTTTGTTCATTTAAAAAATAAATTGCTCCCAGGTTTGAATTCGTTTTTCGCATCAAGGTGCCCAATACAGCCTTTGAAAAAGCAGGCATTTCATCATTTGCGAGCATGGCATCCGCAATTTCCAGCACCCCGTTTTTAACATTTATTTCAAATTCAACTGTTTCTGCAAGTTTATTCATGGATGCCGCAAGGATTCCCAGTTCGCTTTTCGAAACGTGAGGATTGCGAATGTGATAGTGACCCTGCCAGTATTCTTCCACGCTGCTCACCAATCCCTGAAGCGGCCCGGTAATCCCCCGCATGACAAATGTGACGATTGCGATCGATATCAGCAAAATAACGATGAGAATAACAATAAGCTGGAGATACAGCAGATTTTTCCCATTCTCTGCCGACTGATAGAAACTTGCCGCTTTATTCCGGGCAAAATCCCGAAGGACATTAAGCTTCTGAACAATAAGCATCACTTCCGGATCGCCAATGTTCCTGGACCGGTTGACGGCCTCCTTTCTTTGCCCGGCCTGGCTCAGCCTGATCGTTTCATCCCGCATAGGCTTCCAGTCACTGAAAACATGAAAAGCAGTATCAACTGACGATCTTCGGCCCAGATACAGTAAATAAATAGTATCGAACAAACGGTATACTTCCGCTTCACACACATTGATGTCGTGAACCGCAGCATTAAGTTCGTCCTGGTTTTCAGACAGCACCACCATTTTCACGTTGCGGTGCATAGTCATCACATTGGTCTGGATCTCTCTCAGGGCAATGTTAACCTTGAACGGATGCTTGTACAGGTATTCAGTATTACTCCATATTTTGCCGGTTTGCCACGACGAGATCACGCCAAGCAGCAAAACAAGAGCCAGGATGGCACCGAAACCAAACCAAAGCCGGGATTTTATCATTAAATTTTCCATCATTGCATATCCTCCTTATTTCTTGATAAAAATGTCCCCCATGGGATATAACAGCTCGAATCTGCCAAATTTCTGGACAAGTGAACGCTCCGATTCCCCCACCAGCAACAATCCGTTATGGCATAGCGAAAGGTAAAGTTTTTCAAGTATCAGCTGCCGAATTTCATCCTGGTAGTAAATCAGAAGGTTGCAACAGCTTACTATGTCAAAATCTGCATAGATACCGGCAGGCGGGGAAGTGAATGCCAGGTCGATGATGTCGCCAACCGAAAAATCAACCTGACTCCTGATTGAATCACTGACCGAATAACCGGTCCGTTGCACCTTGAAGTACCTGTCCAGGTATGCCAGTTTCACATTCAGGACAGCACTCAAATCGTATTTCCCCCGGCAGGCGCCCGCAATTGCTTCAGGTAATATATCTGTCCCAAAAGTCATTACCTGCACATCGCAATCCCGTTCGGATATCACTTTGTCCGCAATCATGGCCAGTGAATAAGCTTCCTGTCCTGCGGCACATCCGGCAGACCATATCCTCACCGATGGGGAGCGGCTCTTTTTTTTAAGATTCACCAACCCCGGAACAGCGTGATCCTCAAGCAGGGCCATGTCCACCGAATTCCTGAAAAATGTGCTGTAATTGAGATGGAGAGAGTTGACGAAGTTTTTCAGTACTTTATCGTCTGAGACCAGTATATCGTGATAGGCATCTGCACTGTCCACATTATTCTCCTGCATCATTCGTTCCAGTGTCTTCTTCAGGAATGAAGCCGAGAAAACGGAAAGATCAATTCCCGGGTTTTTCCTTACAGCATTGACGAACTGTTGGGTTTTCATTTCATGGCCTTATTCGTGCACGATCAAACCGATACCACAAAGGTACGATGTATTGGAATTCAATTGCCTTTTTTTGAAAAATCAGGTTAAAGAATACACATTTTTTCCCTGCCATGCGCAGAGACCTGTAAAAATCAATCACCGGGTGATTTATGGTAAAATCAGGTGCGAAACATCAGCGGCAAGTTGTTTTCCGGCTTGCCCTACAATGGCAATTCCATCTGGCCGGCTTTTCCGGCATCACCTGTTTCCCTGGAAGGGTTCGAAACGTCGGACTGTTTCCTTTTTCTTGGTTTTTTGGGGGAGGTTTCCGGGGAAAAAGGCAACTCCGCATCGGCAGGATTTTCCTCCTCTGAAAGCAAGTCGGCGGGTAAAAAACTTGGTTTCATCACCGGGATGCCCGTTATTACAGGTTCTTCGCCCGTTTCATCAACTTCGGCAGGAGAATCCGCACCAACCGGCACATCATCCACTACCGAATCGACCCTGAAAGGGAAAGGGGCCGGTTGCTCGGGGGTTGTACTTTCACCCGATATTTCAGCAGGCTCAGGCTGAAGCGGTTCATTCCAGGTGATGCGCTTTACTGCGTGAACTGACAATCGTTTCCCCCTGGCTTTATAACTCTTTACCCCGATAAACTCGTGAGCAACAATTTCTTCGGTCTCACTGCCCTTGATTTTCAATTTCATGTCGAAATGCAGCTCAAGCCTGGGATGCTGGTCTGCCGAAAACAGAACAAGCTTGTCGGGATCTTCAACGAAATCAACTTTTTTATCCGTCAGGTCCGCCTTGAAACGCTTGATGTAAAATTGTTTTGTTTCACGCTCCTGGTATACTGCAGTGTACACTTTTTCAGAATCATACTTCTCGAGGAGGAGCATGTCCTCGTCGAAGTGCGTTGACAGGTCGAAAGAAGTCAGACGATATTGCCCTGTATTCATTACGGTGATGATGCGGTCGGAACCTGAAAACGCGCCCAGCAAAACGCCCCTGTCGTCGGTATTGAGGCGCTGAACTGTTTCATCGTACCAGATGTTCAGTGAACCGAGGGTTGATATCCCTTCGTGCCGCTGTTCAATCTTGCGGACGGCAAATTTGGTCAGCGTATTCCCCATCGAACTGCGGCCTTTGATGGCGATTTCCGCAAAATTAAAATCGAACGATGTCTTTTTCAGCCTTGGTTTGGGTTTAAGATCCACCCTGATGCCTTCGGCCTCCCCGTTTGGATTTGCCGTAAAATAAAGCACCTTTGAGCCGGGTGTTCCTTTGGTGGCAGCATATTCCTTGTCGCGGGTAATTCCAAGCACGCTGAAACGCTTCACCATGATCTTGCCGTTTTTCCCGTCACGGTATATCAGGTTGTACACTGTACGGCTGTCGTTTTTGTTGAATACGGCAATATGAATGATATTCTGCCCGACAAAAATCTTGCCGGCCACTTTTACAACAATAAAGGTTCCGTCATCCCGGAAAACAATTATATCATCAATATCGGAACAGTCGCACACAAACTCGTCTTTTTTAAGCGAGGTGCCTGCAAATCCCTCCTCACGATTTACATACAGTTTTTCATTGGCGGCAGCAACTTTCGCCGCCTCAATGGTATCAAAACTGCGGATCTCAGCACGGCGGTCGCGGTTCTTTCCGTATTTTTTGCGAATCTGCCTGAAATATTCGATGGCATAATCAACCAGGTGGGCGAGGTGGTTGTCAACCTCTTCCATTTCCAGGTTCACGGCAGCCATTGCTTCGTCCGCTTTCGCAGAGTTGTACCTTGAAATCCGTTCGATGGGGATTTTCCTCAACCGGTGAACATCTTCTTCTGAAACAGGCCGGATGATAAGCTTTGCAAAAGGTTTGAGTCCGTTGAAAATGGCCGCATCGATCTCCTCGGTTGTTTTGCACTTCTTGATTCCCTCATAGATCTCGTTCTCGATGAATATTTTTTCAAGGGAAATGTAATGCAACTGATCAAGCAGTTCCTGGCGGCGGATATCCAGCTCCAGTTTCAGCAAATCGACAGTGTGATGGGTGTTCACTTTCAGAATTTCGGAAACACCCACAAAGCGGGGCTTCCCGCCTTCGATTACACAGGCATTCGGAGAAATAGAGACCTCGCACTCGGTAAATGCATAAAGCGCGTCAATGGTTGTATCGGGTGAAACACCCTGTGCCAGGTGGATCAGTATTTCAACATCGGCGGCTGTGTTGTCGTCGATTTTACGGATTTTGATCTTGCCTTTGTCATTGGCGGTGAGGATGGAATCAATGATCGAGCCGGTCGTCGTGCCAAAAGGAATTTCACGGATAACCAGGGTCTTCTTGTCCTCCAGGATGATTTTCGCCCGCGAACGGATCTTTCCTCCCCTCAGTCCGTCGTTGTAACGCGACACATCCACCGTTCCACCGGTGAGGAAGTCGGGATACAATTCAAATTCTTTTCCCTGGAGGATTTTTATGGAAGCATCGAGCAATTCATTGAAGTTGTGCGGAAGGATTTTCGACGCCAGCCCCACGGCGATCCCTTCAACTCCCTGGGCAAGCAGCAGGGGAAATTTCGCAGGCAGGGCCACGGGCTCCTTGTTCCTGCCATCGTACGACGCCTGCCATGTGGTTGTTTTGGTGTTGAACAGCACCTCGTGCGCAAACTTCGAAGGGCGTGCTTCAATGTAACGCGGTGCTGCAGCGCTGTCGCCGGTAAGAATGTTTCCCCAGTTTCCCTGGCAATCGATCAGCAAATCCTTCTGGCCAAGCTGCACCAGAGCATCGCCGATGGAGGCGTCCCCGTGGGGATGATATTTCATGGTATGGCCGATGATGTTGGCCACCTTGTTGTATCGCCCGTCGTCGAGCTCCTTCATGGCATGGAGGATGCGCCGCTGGACAGGCTTCAGTCCGTCGGTAATCTCCGGCACAGCCCGTTCAAGAATTACGTATGAAGCGTAATCGAGGAACCAGCTCTGGTACATTTCCGAAAGATGAACAGTCTCCTTCAGGGTTCCTGATTCAAGTTCGGGGCTGTCGCCGTTTGTTATTTCGTCAACCGACATTTTTAAAATTAATTATGGAATGCAGACAATGTATGCAATGCTTTCATTTTCTATTTAACAAGCCTGGAAATCGCCTTAAAGGTCTCCCCTCCCGAGTATCTCAGCAGTTCGAAAAGAATGGCCTCGCAGGTCGTAACGACAACCCCCTCGTGGCGCATCCGTTCGACAGCCATGAGTTTGTCATTCAGGTTTCTCGAGGAAATGCAGTCTTCAACCACCACCGGGTGATAGCCGTTTTGCTTCAGATCGATCACTGTTTGCAGCACGCAAACGTGGCTTTCAATTCCGGTGACAATTACGTAATCTTTTCCCGAAGAGGCAAGTTCCATCATGAAGCGCGGGTCGTCGCAACAGCTGAATGAAGATTTCTCAAAGCGCTCGATTCCTTCGATTTTTGCTGCGATCTCCGGGATGGTTGGTCCGAGGCCTTTGACGTACTGTTCTGTAGCGATGACCGGGACACCCAGCACCTTCATTCCTTCGATTAAAACCGGGACCTTTGTCGCAAGCAGTTCATGCCCGTGAATTGCAGGAAAAAGACGTTCCTGGATATCGATGACCACTAAAACTGCTTTTTCTTTTTGGATGCGCATACGATTTGGTATTAAATGTACGCAATGCAAGCAATGCCGGATTGCAGGAAACAAAATTAAGATTTCCTGCGATTGTCTTTGCTGTTGTTCAAAACTTAATATTTGTCATGTCTGACCTATAAAAAGACGTGAACATTCGACGGGATGCATGGGCATTTTTTTATGATCTTCAGGGATCAGTCACATAAATGAATCCGGCCGATGTGTGTCGGATTTGCCCGCCGACAGGTTGACTAAACAGGCAGTTGTGAATAATTTTCAACGAAATACATGTCAATCTCTCCTTTGTTTTTTGCCTGAATCCTTCCGCGATGGGTGCAGGCGTATCGATCTTTCACAAGCTGGTAAGTGCTCCCTGAAATATTAATCTTTCCCGGTTCGCTGCTTTGCTCCATTCGGGCGGCAATATTGACGGTGTCGCCCCAGATGTCGTAAGCGAATTTTTTAACCCCTACAACTCCCGCCACGACGGGACCTGTGTGAATGCCAATTCTCAGCTCAAATGGAATTTCATTTCTGGACTCTTTCTCTTGTTTCCGGTCAAGCATGAAGTTCCTTATTTCAATTGCCGCATCCAATGTATCGGCAGCATGTGTAAAAGTCAGAACCGGCATTCCTCCTGCACAAATGTAAGCATCACCAACAGTCTTGATTTTTTCCACACGGTGCTTTTGAAGGATGTTGTCGAAAGCACAGAAACAATAGTCGATTTCTGATACCAGCAATTCAGCGCTTACCTTTTCGCTAATTGCTGTGAAATCCTTAAAGTCGATAAACATCACGGTCACCATGCTGAAAGTTTTTGCTCTTGAGTGCCCGTTCTGTTTCATTTCTTCAGCGATCTCAGCGGGCAGGATGTTTAACAGCAGGTCATCGGATTTCCTCTTTTCAACCTCCAGTTCATGTGTGCGGGTAGTCACCTTCTGCTCCAGGATTATATTCTGATTTTGGAGCAGGAATTCATTCTCCTGCGATGATGTCAGGACTTCCTTCTGTGCCTTCACTTTATCTTTTCTGATGAGGTTGGTTTTATCACCAATGGCAATGGTAAAAAAGATAATTTCCCATAACGTCCCCAATTGCAGTGCGTTTTGTGAAAAGAAAGAGACGGGAATGAACCCTTGAAACTGAAGCGTATTGATCGTGATGCTCACTATTGAGAAGGAATATGCTATTATGAAAAACCTGGCAGGTTTAAATCCTGTGATATAAAAGATAATGCCATAAACAATCATGACTACTGCAGCGCTGACTGAGAAAATTTGAATCAAGGTGGATGATAATGCGAAATTTTTAGCCAGAAACACGGCCATTGCAATGACGCCCAACATGGTGAGGCCTAAATTGCATTCGTAAAACAACGGGGGTGCTTTTTTCACTTTCAAGAAGCTGATTCCAAATAATGGAACAAAAATCCCGGCGGTATAAACAACGATGGGTGAATACTGATTCAACCACAAAATCGAATCGGGCAGCAATTGTATGAAATATCCCTTTGTGACCAGTGTATAGAGGCCAACGGACCCGGTGTAGCACAGATACCATATCAGCGATATGTCGCGGATAGAAAAATACATGATAAAATTTGCAATCAGAATAATTCCTACAATTCCAAAAAAAGCACCGTAGTAGTAATTGTACCAGGTTTCCGCTTCAATGATGGGTTTAAACTGCCCCACCTGAAGGGGAAAGTATATCATATGGTGTTTAACTCTGATGTAGATAGTTACGGCAGAATCTTTGGGAAGGTTAATCGGAAAAATGAAATTGGCGGTTTTGATCTCGCGGGCATCAAACAAATAATTTTTTCCCGATTCTTTTTTCAGGTAACCGGCCCCGTCATGAATAAACATCTGAATAGTATCAAGGTATGCATTTTCAACTCTGAGAAACCAACTGTGATCGGATTTGTTCTGCAATTCCAGCCTGCACCATAAGACTTTTTGGCTTGTGCCCAAATTAGGAATGGCCATGTTACACTGTACAAATCTGGATTGATATTCGGGTGTAAGAATCTGATTAAGACGAAGATTCGCTGTTTTGTCTTCGAAGATTTTCATCTGCTTTCCGATATCCATCAGGGAAATAGAGTTATTCAGAATGATGACCGGCTGCGAAAAACTTTGCCCTGTCGCCAGCAATAGGGACAGCAGGCACAAATGAATAAGAATTTTTATCTTCATATGGTCAGAATTATTCTGAAATTTCTAATCATGTGAATCAAACCAAGCGACCAGAGATTTCAGTTTGAGGAATATTTTCACTTCTTTGTTTTCCTTCTGTTCTCTTACTATACGAAATTGACAATTTTTTGGATAAAATCATTTACGAATTTACTAAAATTACCAGGTAATATGAATCGTTTGCACTTTTTTTTTGATTAGGCACAATCATACACCACGACATATTTTGGCGTACTCAGAGATTACATTTGCATGAAAAAAGACATGAATACATTGTATTTTATTCAACAGTTTCCAGATGAGACTGCATGCAGAGAGCCTATCATAAAATGAGCTCAAATTATTTACAAAACTACCTTAACGAATTTACTTACAAACTGAATAGGAGAAACTTTGCTGATTTATTCGAAAGGGTGATCATAGCTGCTGTTTTTCCTTACTGGTACGAAAGTGCCTGATCAATTAGATTTTGCATATCTTTACAGATAAAACCTGAGATATTTATTAAATCGCAACTGACAATGAAAAACCTATCCCGTATAATTCTCCCATTTGTCACCATCCTCTCCCTGATCCTCCTCGGTCCAGGCACTACCTCCGCACAGGTTAACCTCATCGGCATGAAGGCGAATATTTCATCCGGCACATCTGACATAGTAAAATGGCAGGACCTTGATCCCGCCTCCGTGAGCCTCGTCCCTACCCCGCTGCAGGGCTATTTACTGGCCACGTCGGCGTTCGATGCCTTTCACGGGAACTACTACATCCAGGGAGTAACCGCAACGGCATCCGGCCTGCTGGCCTACAACACGGTCAGCGACACCATGGTGTTCAGCCCGTTCACCTCGCTTTCCAACATCAGCGAGATCGACATGAGCACAGGTAAGATCTACACCCTTACGGTCCCCATGACGGGATCCGTCAACGTCAACGAGTACAACATACTCACCGGGAGCACTATCCTGCTTGGGGTCATCAACGCTCCGGGCGTCATGGGCATGGTGGTCGATGCCACTGCTTTTGATTCAAACCACGGCATCCTGTACACCATGCTTTCCGGCAGCAACGGCGAGTCCCTGTGCCGCGTGTTTGTCCGCAACCCGGTCTTCAGTTACTCCTCCGTGCAACCCCTCACCCCATCCCCGTACGACAACCTTTCGGCGTTCTGCTATGACAATGAGAACAATCTGCTCTTTGCACGCATGTCCACACATGACGCCGGCGGCAATTACACCGGCGACCGGGTGGCGGAGATCAATGACTCGACCGGGGCAGTGACACAACACGGACTGCTGTCGGGATTTTTCGGATTTGTGGTCGGTTCCGCCTGTTTCGATCAGGCCACTGGCAACTATCTCATGATTGGGGTTGATACGGCCAACCAGTACCTGATGATTGTTTATGACACGCACAGCAACTCCTTCATCTCAGGATTTGTCCCCGGCGGCGTATCGGAGATCGCCTGCGACAATTACTATTATGCGCAGGCCAAATATGTCCTTAGTTCCATTGTCGAACCCGTCACCTGCAACCCGATCGCTGTTTACCCGGTACCCTGCACGGACCATTTCATGATCAGCACCGGGGCACAATCTGTTAATGGAAAACTGACACTGACCGACATCAGCGGCCGGACCTGCAAGGAAATGGTATTGAAGGGCAATTCTCCCGAAAGAGTCGATGTATCATCTCTGCCCCGCGGGATCTATGTGGCACACATAACGACCGGCGGGTCATCAGTGACCCGGAAAGTGGTGGTCCGTTAAATTATCTGGCTGATCGCCGATTCCGTGAGAGAATCATTTTAATTCCCTGATCATGACCTCCGGAGACTCAGAAAGATGCCACAGGCACTCCTCCCCCTGTGCTGAAAACATGGACCTGATGCGGGGTTTTGCGCGTGAGGTAATCCTTCAGCGGTTCGGTCAGCATGGTATCATCGTCAACGATGAAGATCTTCCTGGGCTTGTCCAGGTTCATTATAATTGAATGGTTGACGGGGCTTGTCTGAACCCTGAAAGGGTGAAACTGATGACGTCATGTAACCCGCTGACCATTATGTGTTTTGTAACTCCTCCAGCTTTATTGTTACAATTGCGCCTAATCAACTTTTTTTTGTCAACCTGTTTCAGGGTATATGTGGGATAAATTTGGAAATAGCTTGCATTTAGTACCAATATTTGGTACTTTTGTAAAAGATAAAGCATCATGAGCAAGAACACATCCATGTCACTTGGCGATCATTTTGAAAGCTTTATCTCAAAAAATGCAGGATCCGGAAGGTACCATTCAGCAAGTGAGGTCATTCGGGCAGGATTAAGATTACTGGAACAGGAGGAGAGAAAAATTGAAGCGCTTAAATCCGCCCTTGAAATGGGTGAAAAAAGTGGAATTGCGCAGGATTTTAATGCAACAAACCACTTAAAATCAATTCACGCAAAGCATTTGTAGGCATGGCAAAATATATGTTTGCAAATGAAGCTGTAAAATATCTTGAAGAAATCTGGTCGTATACAAAAGAGAAATGGTCGCTTGCACAGGCAGACACTCAAAAAATAGTTAATTTTGCGCCTGCAATTTTTATAACAAGAAATCAATAACCTGTTGAGGTGACATGCTGTCAACCCAATCGTAAACCGGAAAATGGCAGAAAAAGCAAATATACTTTGAAAAGGTGCTATAAAATAGATTATCAATATAATATGAATACTGGTTCCGTAGCTCAGTTGGATAGAGCAACAGCCTTCTAAGCGAAAAAAGAGCAGACACCTGCAGACACCAACAGACACAAAACGCCTGTATATATTGACATGCAGCGTTTCTCACCACTCCCCAAAAAGCCTTTTAAGTCTGCCTGTGTCCGTTCGATCTCACCCCTTTGAGGCATATTTTGAGGCATTATTTTTAAATCCCATTTATTTATGGCAACCATTATAATGCTGCGCCAGGACTTGCGCCAGGTGAGCAAAAACGATACCTACCCCATCCGCCTGGTGCTTAACTTTAAAGGCAAACGCTCGTATATTACCATCGAGAAAGGCCCATCGGTGCCCTCTCGTTACTGGTCACAGGAAACTGGTCGCATCACCAAAGGCGCAAACCTGATGCCATCGCCATCCTATTGGAATGATTACCTTGCAGAGAAACTGGATGCAGCGCAGAAGATCATCGACAAGGCGTTTAATGAGGGTACGCTCATGGCATATACCCATGAGGAACTACGCACCCGGCTCAAAAAAGGCAAAGCCGTAGAGGTATCCTTTACCGCTTACATCGACAATCTTATTGAGGAATTTGGCAGCAGTGGCAATGACGGTCAGAAGCGCATCTATACCCAGGCCCGCAGGTTTCTGGCAAAATACAGTGACCTGCCGCAAAACGGCTACGCGTTCAAAGAAGTAAACTACCGGCTGCTGCGACTAATGGAAGAAAGGTTTATCCCGCGCATCCCTGGCAACTTAAACGGCCTGGGCATCTGTTTGCGCACCATCCGCGCAGTATGGAACCGGGCCATTGCCGAAGGGGTTACTTCGGACGATGCTTACCCGTTCAAAAAATACTCGATCAAAAGAAGCAAGACCCACAAGAGCGCCATCACGGTCAAAGATTTTGAGGCCATTGCATCCATTGACCTGCCTGTTAATTCCATGGCCTGGCATGGACGCAACATGTTTTTCTTTTCGTTCCAGTGTCGCGGCATGAACTTTGCCGACATTGCCGCCCTGCGGTATTCCTGCCTGAAAGGGGACCGCATTGTTTATGTACGCAAAAAGGTCGGCAAAGCGCAAACCATTAAAATATCAGAGGCCATCCAAGAGATACTTGACCTATACGCTCGAGCAGGCGCAAAACCCACCGATTATATATTCCCGGTCGTAGAAAATGCGCTTCGATCAGAATCTTACTACGCCATCAAGTACCTTTCCTCTGTCAACCATGCCTTAAAACGATGGGCGCTGACCCTTGGCCTGCATGATTCCCTTTCGTTCAATACCGCGCGGCACTCCTGGGCCACCATCGGACGCAACATGAACCTGCCCATTGCAGTAATTTCACAGGGTCTTGGTCACGCAGATATTGAAACTACGCAGATTTATCTGGATGAGTTTGAAACATCGGTCATGGACAATGCTTCGCAGGTAGTAGGAGGAGGGGTCAGGTTGAAGGCTCAACTGGCAAAACCATTGTAAGCTGGTCTGCGGTCCCATTGTCCTTGCGCAGATGCAGGCACCTTTTCTGCGTATCAGTACCAATGTTCAGCTCATACATGACCGATTCCAGATCATTTTTCATGAAATAGTACATGATTTTGAATTGAACCTTACGTTCAGGTTTAGATAAGTTTAATGAATCATCATTCTTATAAACCTCTTTCAGTACAGACTGGATACCATCATAATCCACTATACCTTTATTAACAATTCATATTTTGATATGCTTAATATTGCCGTCCTTTCAAAATATAATCAATTGATTTAAATTATGATGAACTCATGTTGAGCACTTTATCCATACCCCATTGCCAGGTAAATGTTTTTAACCCGTTAAATTTAGTTATGTCAACAAGAAAACAATAATTTCCTTGTGTTTCCGGGTTTCTATACAGAACATTGTAATCACATACTAACCGCCATTCCTCCCATGAAAAAAAATCTATTTGTCTTGATGACCTTGCTCCTCGGTTTTGTTATTCAGACCTGTCACGCTCAATCCTATTCAAATGAGCCCCCCGTCCTGCCCCTGAAAACAAGCGGGTCGGTCTTGTTTGGGCAGGATATTGTGATCAATAACCGGCCCGATCAGGATCAGCGAAACCTTACGATATGCAGCGCTCCGAATGGATGGCTATATTCGGCTTATAGTTATGACAGCCTCGGCCAATCAATAATTGAACTAATGAGATCTAAAGATAAGGGACTATCATGGCAATTCTTAGGTGCTGTTCCATTTCTTGGTGGACCAAGTGAAGTGATAAAAAAACTTGATATTCTTGTGACCGGAAACAATGAACCTGATCAAAAATTATTTTTGGCAGTTCTAGCTCATGAAGGTTTGTTTAATGCGGATTATGTTGAGTTTGATCGTCTTAAATGTGATCCATTTAACTTTGAAACGCAAATTTTTCGCAATACGTCGAAGTCTTACCACGACATCGCAATTGCATCTGACAATAATTACCCGGCAATTGGTTCTAACCCAAATAGTATTGGGGTCGTTTACTCTAAAACCGGAACACGGGATTCTCTGATTTTTTATTCATCATCAGATGGAGGTATTACATTTAACAACAGAAAGGTGATTGCTACTACTACAAAAAGATTTCATAAGGTCGCACTTTCCTATGGTGTATCTCTTTCACAAAATACCGGTCGATACTTTGCTGCATGGGAAGAACAGGCTGACTCGATTTCGAATCTTGGCCATATATATACTTCCCATTCCAATCCGAATTTCAACAGCTCTTTCACCACACCTTTGATGCTTGATGGCATCGATCCTTCATTGACAAACCTTTGCAGAAATCCAGTGATTGCCTGCCAGGCTAATAATGTGGATAATGACAGCGCTAACCTGAGCGAAGTGGTATTGTTCGAAAAATTCAACCCTGGATCAGGAGATTACGATGTAACCGGATTTTATAACAAGAAAGCTGCCACCGCCAATGTGTTTACACGGCTGAACATTGCGGTAACAACGAATAATGAACTCCGCCCTTCCATTGCATTCAATCCATATGATTCAACTTTTACATTGACTTATTTCGATTCGACGACGCAAAAATTGCCATTACTGAACAAGAATTTTAATCTGGCCAATCCCGACAACTGGAATATTGTTTCACCGGGATACAATGGCAATAATAATCTCACGGCTCCCGGCCCAAAAATTATCGTGAGCGAAGGTATGCACAAGGCCTGTAGTGGCTGGACAGGTAATCAAAGTTCAGGCAAAGGAGTGGCGCTCTTTGATGCTACCTATATCCCATCTGTCGGAATTGCCGAGGATGGTCAGACAGACATGGTCAGACTTATCCGCATTTTCCCGAATCCATGTACCACGACCATGACTGTTTCCTTTGAAGTAAAATGTGAAGAGAGAATAGTTATTAGTCTTCGTAATCTTTTTGGGCAACAAGTGGCAAATCTTTCTGACCAGACCTGGCAAGAGGGAATTCATTCAGTCAGTTACAATGTTTCAACATTTTCGGCCGGGATTTATTACTATACTTTCAAAACGGGCACTTATATGGCATCAGGGAAAATTTGTATTATCAGATAGTGTTTAATCCAGTTGCAATATTCTTGCAGTTTTAGAATTGAATCGATATATATTGGAATAGATCACAACCCATTCGCGCTCAAGGATGGCCAGCACTCTCGCGAGGTCGGCAAGGTTGCTCCGCAGTTCGGCCATGGCGACCAGGTCAAACTGCCCGAGGATCTCCGTGAAATAATGGTACGCTGGTTAAAGTTCCTTTCGGGTAAGTTTCTCATACAATTCTCCCGCAATCCTCACAGCACTATCAATGAAACTGTTTGAACCAATGTCTTGTACCTATTGGGCTAAAGCCCTGTGGCAGTCAGCAACCTCCAACCCCTGGCTGAAGCCAGGGGCAATGCAATAAGGCCCGGTTTTTCTAAAACAAGACAATCTTTGTAAGTACTGTATATATTCCCGGAACAATATTATTAACGGTAATTATTTTCTGGTCCTCATTTATTGATAAGTTATCGAACCACCACCTTTTCACTTGCCACAGTCTGCATATTAAACCGGAGTATGAAATTGTACATGCCCCGTGGCCATTGGGAAACATTGATCTCCAATGTGTTTTGACCGTGTAGAATTTCCTTTTCATAGAGCTTCCTGCCCGACAGGTCATAGACTTCCAGCGTGGTGGTATTCCCCTGAGGGTTACCCGTTTTTGACCCAAAACCAGGTTGTCCGTTTTTCTCAACAAGGTTCGTTGGAATTTCAATGGTTACTTTATCATTTGCCGGATTGGGGAACACCAGCAGCCGCTCAATTTGCGGAGTTTCACCTTGCTCGGGAATGGTCACCGGAAAAGAAGATCTTGTGGAGAGGATTCCGCCATATTCGCCGCCAACCCAACCGGTTTGGGGTGAGGGAAAGGAGATGGTTGTCAGATTTTGCCCTGTACCAAGCGGTTCCGGATTCCAGACATTGTTGGTAAGGGTATAAACCCCGCTTGCGCTCACCGCATAAACATGGGCCGGATCGGGATGGTGCACTGCACGGAGGCCGCCGGATGTGCCTGGGCCTGCTGCCCAGGATTGTCCGTCGAAATGATAGGTTATCCCTGCATTGGTCGTGGTTTTGCCCACCACCCAGCCTGAGTTTGGCGAAGAGAAGGAAACAGCAGCCAGGGTTTGATTCGACGGGGCAGTCAGTTCCTCCACCCACGAGCCATTCTGATAACGGATGATCTTTGAAATGACACTTCCGGTTTGTGTTCCGATGGCCCATCCTTGGGTTGCATCGGGAAAACTCAACGACCCGATGGCCGACAATCCCGGCAAAACATTCATTGAAAGGGTATTGCCGGCCAGGTGATGTACCCTTACCACTCCGAGGGCGGTTTGACCAGCAATCCACGACTCCCCTCCCGGGAGCGCACAAACAGCCTTGATCTGAGAGACGAGGGTATCGGTGATCAAATGCCAGCCATTGCCCGAATAACGGTATATACTGCTTCTTTGCGTGCCTACTGACCACCCGCCGGCAATGCCGTTCAGGCTGTCGGCGAAATGGATGTGCTGCAACGCCACTCCGCTGAAAGAAGTATCTGCCTTCCAGTTTCCGTTTCTGTATTGCAGGATGTTTTTCCCATCTCCCACGGCCCAGCCCTGAACCGTATCCGGAAATGAGAGTTCGATGCTGCCTTCGGCCAGGGTGTTCGAATAACCCCATCCTGCAGCATCCTTGCGCAGGATATGACCATACTGGGTAGCCATATAGAGTTCGCCGGCACCGGCAGGCGCCAAAGCATACGGTACACCTTTGCTTGCGTACGAACCGACCCATCCGGTTCCGGTAAATTCATACACGGTTGTATCGGTCAGGTTCCAGGTTGTTTGTCCGCCACAACTCCATCCATGGGCCGGGTTCTCGAAATACAACGCATTGGAACTTAACTGCGGGTGCGTGTTCATCCAATTCCAGGCCGATCCGTTGTATTTCATGATGTAGTCGGAACCATCGCTGTAATATCCACCGATCCATCCATGCTGCTGATCGGTAAAATAGAGGGAATTGACCGCAATGATATCCGACGAAACCAATGGGAACCAATGCCATCCGGTCGAATCATACTTGTAAAACTTGTCGAATCCGCCACACCATCCATTGCTTGCATCCGTAAAAAACACCTCTGTCAAACCACCGTATCCAATGGTATCCAGGGTGGTCCATTGGGTGCCGTTGTAATGCATCCGCACATCGCCCACCGCCCAGCCATTGTTAACGCCGGTAAAACAAACATCCCTTAAATTTTTGGTGTTTCCCGAAACATCTATTGTCCAGGTACCGTTGGTATATTTTAAAATCACTCCGTTGTTGCCAACCGCCCATCCGTGGTTTTCATCGGTGAACCAGATTCCGTTGAGGTTCTGAAAAGTAAGGTGTTCGTATCCCGTCCACCGCTGGCCATCGTAATGCAACAACTTGCCCCCGTTCCCCACGGCCCAGCCATGATCGGCTGAGGTAAACCAGATATCGTTCAGATGATTTCCATCGGGATACGGGTTGCCCCAATACCACGTATGCTGCGCCGGTACGTTGCCGCCCAGCAGGACGAATACTATAATCACAATCATGTTTTTCATAAACCTGTAGCTTTTTTATTGATTAGCAACTTTGACCTGGCAATGATTTGATTGCCCGAACGGGCAATGACGAGATAGAGACCATCGGGTATCGCTGAAATATCTATTCTGATGCTTGTTTCAACTGAAGGTATTAAAACCTCTTTGACTTTATTACCGAAAAGATCAACCAATGTCAGATACACCGGAAAGTCCGGTTTTATATTGACGATAGCAACTTGAATTGTGCTTGATGCAGGAATTGGGAATATCGTTAAACGTTCAACTACAGGCAAATCCCTCTCCTGATTAATCCCTACCCAGCAATAAGATGGGTTTTCACATCCCAGGCTGTCAACTTTCAATATCCATCCGTCATGAGATCCTGTATCGGGAGGATGAACATAAACGTTTCCCCCGGCTATAAAACCGTTATCTTTCGTTTGAAGAACATCCCATAACCAATTCCAGGATGTTTTTCCATCGCAAACTACATATTCCCGGTACCATAAACTATCGCCATCCTGATTTGTTTTGAAAATCCAACCAGCATAATCAATCGTGTATGTATAGAATCTGGTAGTCATTCCACAAGCAACCAAACTGCCATCGCTGTTTTCACGAATGTTTTGTAGTTCATTATATACCGTGCTTAGCCCATATTTTTTATTCCATAAAATATTGCCGTTATTGTCAACTTTAAGTAAATTAATCCTCCGATAAGGATTACCTACCGCAATAGGACCGCTTCCCGGCATGGAATCACAATACGTGGTACCAACAATGATATTTCCATCCATGGAATTGCATATCATCGCTTTGGTATCGACCAAAATGCTTCCCATATTTAACATCCATTGCTGATTCCCCGCACTATCTGTTTTAATCAGCACCGGGTCTCCGGAAAAATCTGGGGGAAGTGGTATCCCATAGCCGTATCCGCCAATTGCATAACCTCCGTCACTTGTACATATCACACTTTTCCCTTCATAATGAAGCCCGGTGCCATAGTGTTTTTTCCATATCAGGTTTCCCTTGGTGTCAGCCTTCATTAATAACATTGATGCCCTTCCATTGCTGGTATTTGGATAATGTAATCCGGTTATAATCAAGTTTCTATCCGGATCAACTTTTACTTGTGCGAACAGATATGCTGTATCATAAGGAAAACTTGTCTCTCCATATTTTTTTAACGCCAACGTATCCATTTGAGAATTTAAAAAATAGATCACACCTTGGTCGTGTTCCCAGTTAGTGGTCGGTGTCAAAGATGTGCCAACAGCAATGATACTGTCAGTGGTTAAAGCTATGATAGACCCTGGTTCTCCCGAAAAGTACTCCGTAGTATCATCACAAATTGTTTTAGCGAAAACCTTATTCCCAAGTAAATCAAATTTACAGAAACCGACACAATGCGGGGAGTAATATTGATACGCCCCATTTAATATATAACCATCAGAAAGTTGTAAAATGCATGAAGCACCATCCCACCAGCCAGGCTGTCCGTACTCGAAACGCTTGGAAAAATAGGATTGTGATGAAGCGAACTCGCTTATAAAAAATGAAGCGACCAGGAAAAAGTACTTTATCATGATATAAGAAAATAATAAAGGAACCTTAGGCTAACAAAGTTAACATAAGGTTCCCGATTTTTACAGATCTTACTTTTTTTCATAAACCTTTAGCTTTTTTATTGATCAGTAACTTTGATTTGGCAATGATTTGATTTTCCGAACTGGCAATGACGAGATAGAGGCCATCGGGTATCGCTGAATTCTCTATTCTGATGTTTGTTTCAACTGAAGGTGTTCATCATTTTCTGATCCATTTTCCGCTGCCGATGATTTTTCCGTTATTTTCAAATGCATAGGGATAAACGCCTTGTGCCAGACCAGGCAATTCAATTTTTGATTTTTGCTGTTGGATTTCCCGGTAAAGCAACATCACTCCGCTCATATCATACATGCGAAGGATTGCCGATTTATATTGAGGCCCAAGCAGTGCGAAACAATAATCTCCGCCCGGGTTTGGAGCCAGTATTGCCTCTGAAATTAACGTCTGCTGGTTTTTGGGCAGGGACAAAATCGTACCGGCACTATCTGTTTTAAGAACAAATACATCATATTGGGGCTTTCCGGGTGTATTAAAATCAAATCTGTTCCCGGTAATAATGGTGCCTCCGTCATTGGTCGGTTTAATGCTGTAAGGAATATACTGAGCATCTCCGCCGTAAAACTTTTGATCGATCAGGTTCAGATCAAAATCAGTTTTTATTAATTGAACCCAGGTTGGGGTGGATTGCCATTCGCGTCCGGCAGGGTCAAAGTTATACATTCCCGCCATCGTTGCCATTAATGTTGTTGGGTTAACTGTTAAATTAAACCCACCCCGTCCTGCATAAAGTATTGTGTCGGGATTGTTCAAGAGATCCACAGATTTCAATACTTCATTTGAGTCCATAAGCAAATAGCAACCCAGGTGTTGATTCTGCAAGGTCACTGTTGGCTTATCAGTACCAAATAAATAACAGGTGGAATCGTCTATTCTTGTGGCCGAAATATTCGTTATAAGCTGGTCGGGACCAGGGTAATTTGAAATTAAGTTGAGATCTTCACTCAATGAAATAATTTGTAACGCTGAGTAGCGGCCGATCATATTTTGCCCGATATAGTAAATCTGTATTGTATTGTCAGCGTTGCGAAATACAATATCCTGGCCAATGTACCAGGGATATTGATTGGCATGATGAAAGGTTGAAATTTTATTCAGAGAAAGATCAAATTTACCGACTCCAAAATCGTATGTATTCGAACCGCTAACGGTATCAAATTGATATAACAGGTAAAAAATATTAGCCCCTGCAAATTTGACTTTCCATGGCCGATATTGCCGATCTTTTGTAGAAGTGTACTCTTTGGATAATAAAATTTCCATTGAATCATTCACAATCATGAGCTGAAGAATAGAATAATAGCCATTTTGCGATGCAGAATCACGAGAACCGGTTAATAAAAAATGGTGATCAGAACCTGGCAGCCGGTCTATGGTATTCAAAGTTGAACTGCCCTCCGGATTAGGAAATACTATTTCGTCAACCACAGCTCCAATCTGATTGATTTTCAATATGCGTGAGTGCACGGTATCTGTAGTTACACCCTTTTGACCGACAAGCAGGTAATCCCCCTGAAGTGTTTGGACAATATCGTTCGTGATTTCATGTCCAGGCGAGGGATACCATTTGAAGAAATTATTTTGTGAAATCAGAGATTCACTGCAAAGCGTTAAAAGGACAAAAATCAGATATTTGATTGTTACGACAAAGAAGACAATTCTAATCATAGGAGAAAGATACAAAAATTTATTTTATCAGGGGTTTTTACTTTACTTTTTGGAGCGTCATTTTCTGATCCATTTGCCTTTTCCGATGATTTTATTCTGGCTTTCGATTAAATAGAAGTACATCCCTTTTGAAAGTTCAGGAAGTTCAAAAAAGGGAGATGACGCATCCCCTTTTTGGGAGAAAACAAGGTGACCATTGAGATCAAAAAATTTTAAATCAAATGATTGAAATTGCGGGCCAACGATAACCTTTATCCGGGTACTTCCAGGGTTAGGCACTATAACTGATTCGTTCCACGAAATCACAGTAGGTTCTGGTAATGATTGTAATTGCCCTGAACTGTCGGTTTTAAGTAAAAAAATATCACATTGGTACACCCCCGTAGGATGATAGTCATATCGTAATCCTGTTACGATTATTCCGCCATCTGAGGTTGATTTCATGCTGTTTGGGAAATAAAAGGCATCGCCCCCAAATAAGGACCACTGTTTATTTGTCATATCCGTGTTTGCTTTTAAAATATGGAGCCAAGACGGTTTTTGTTGCCATGGAAACAGGCTATTGGCATCAACATTATAGGCGCCGGCAATATAAACAGTATTGCGACTCGTATTTAATGATACACTGTGCCCGCCACGACCCGTATATAAAGTAGTATCCCTGTGAATGTAGAACTGGTCGTTATAGATTAATGAATCCTGGCTATTCAATTTGTAAAAGCCGATATGATCTTCCGGAAGCGTCATATCACCATAGTCAGTTGCTGCAACGAACATCAGGGAATCATTAACAGGAGCCACTGATACATCAGTGATTACAGGAACAGGACCAGGTTTGTGGTTTATCAGATTAAGATCCTGATCAAGGGTAATAATTTGCAAAGCAGAATTTTGTCTGTCATTAAGCTTATCTAATTCTGCTCCAAGATAATAGACCTTCAACTCATTTGTTTTTTTGTTAAAAAATAGATCCTGACCTGCATACCATGGAAATTTTGAAGGAATGTGATAACTACCTAAGCTATCAAATGCGGAGTTGAATTTCGTAACAATAAAATCAAAGGGCGCCAAAGTGTCGTACCATGATAAAAGAAAAAAGGAATTTTCCGGGCCAAATTGCACCTTCCATGGAGAACATTTTCTTCCTGAAGGCATCGGAATTAATTTCTTTGTCAGAATATCCAGGGAGTTGTTGATGACGCATAGTCTCAGGAAAGATCTGACACCTGTTGCTGTAACAGAGTCCGTTGAACCTGTAACCAGGTAATTGGCTGTCGAGCCAGGAAAACTGTCAATTGTCATGAATCGCGATATTTCACTTCCGCTTCCATATATCCTTTCCTCCAACAAACTGCCATGTTGATCAAGCTTAGTAATGCATGCATGGGCTGAATCGGTTGTTTTTCCCTTTTCCCCGACCAGAATATAATGGCCATCATGGGTTTGAACCACATCATAGGTCGTTTCATGATCAGTGGTTGGAAACCATTTGAAAAATGTTGACTGGGAAAATAATTCGCAAGAAATGATTCCCAACATTGAAATAATCAGAACAAATTTTACTGCCATTTATATGCGATTAAATATCCGGGTGGCTTATTCAACCACCCGGAAAGGTTAAATTATTACCCTATTTACCTGGGTTAATCCCATTATGGAATATTCCATAGTATAGTTTATAGTAATAGAATCCAGGGCCACTACCTCCTCCGGGTATCAATTCGGTTACTACTGTCATGCTGCTATAAGATTTTCCAGTCGGTTGCTTATCCGCTTTAATAAAATCAAATGTACTTAGATAATAATTCATCTCATTATAAGGGATGCAGGTACACGGGCTCCAGGACCCACCCGTAAAAATCATATGCCCATTCCCATTGGGATTATTAGGATCTGCAAACTGGGATTCATAAGGATAGGCTGTATTCATAACCACATCTGTGAAATACCCAACGGGGGTTCCAGATACTGGATTATTGAATCGGTTTTGAAGCATAATTCTTGCATCCAGCCCCACCATGCCGCCGCTACATTTGCCTAATTGATAATGCCACAGCCAGTTATCTGTTGGCCCAAATGATTGATAATTTGTAAGAATTTCATCTTCGCCCAAAGAGGCCTCCAAAATTAAGGTTTCAGAATTATCTTTAAGCGATGAAATTGTTTTATGAACATCTGCTATATCTGCATGGAACAATGGGTTCACAAATATCGCCGAATCAATTTTTTCTTGAAATACTGAATACGCCATAGATATTTGTTCCATGGTCAAACTTCCATTATTAGGTACAAGCTCGATTGAATCTTTAATCTGAATCAAGTTAATGAAACGATGAGCATTGTTTGCATTGTCTAAGTTTAACAGCCCCTCAATGTGCCAGATAGCACTATCTACAGCCATATTTCCGGTTGATTTTTGATGTAATGCTGTTTTAAAGGCAAGCAAATTATGG
>JBAXDH010000058.1:0-24849 GCA_037141055.1 bacterium
ACAGGGTAACAGGGTAACAGGGTAACAGGGTAACAGGGTAACAGGGTAACAGGGTGACAGGGTAACAGGGTGACAGGGTAACAGAGTAACAGGGTAACAGGGTAACAGGGGAACAGGGGAATAGTGAACAAAGTGAAAGTTTCACTTTTCGCTGTTCGCTTTTCAGTAAAGCAGGTACTTCTGCCGGATTTTCCTGAATTTTTCAATCCCGGGCTTCCAGCTTTCGCGAATTTTCTTTTCTGACATGCCATCAATTATTTGCTGCTGAAGGGTTGCATTGCCTGCCAGTTTATTAAAGAACCCGTTGAAAAAAGGTTTTGTTTTATCCCGGCCGTTGTAAGCTTTGATCAGCCAATTCAGGTTTAGTTTACCCTCATCCGCAGGGTGACTGACGTAATAATTCCGCAAATCCTCCCCGTTGCACTTTTCCCCTTCGAGCGGCGGATGCAGGCTTATGCCGGGGATACTTTCGGGTGTGAACATGAATGTGCCGAACCCCGACCCCGGATAACCATAAACCTGGAAAGGATACGGAGTACCCCGCCCTGCACTGATGCAGGTTCCCTCAAAAAAACACAATGAAGGATAAAGTTTTACTGCAATTTCATTGGGTAAGTTCGGAGATGGTCTTTCCGGCAGAACACAGCGTGACCGATGGGTGTAATTTTCCATCGGTATAACCCGAAGATCGCATTTCATCCCGCCCTTGAGCCAGCCCTGTCCGTTCACCATGCAGGCATATTCCCCGATCGTCATGCCATAAACAACAGGGACGGGATGCAGCCCGACAAACGAAGGAAATTCAGGTTCCAGGACCGGTCCGTCGATATAATACCCGTTTGGATTTGGACGGTCCAGCAGAATCAATGGCAGTTTCGCTTCGGCACATGCTTCCATTACATATGTTAACGTCGAGATATAGGTGTAAAAGCGGGCGCCCACATCCTGGATATCAAAAACGATGAGATCAAGCCCCGATAAATCGGCTGGAGCCGGTTTCTTTTTGGTTCCATAAAGAGATACGACCTCTATGCCGGTGGCAGAATCCACGCTGTTCCCGATTATCTTTCCGGCCTCTTCAGCCAGGCGGAAACCATGCTCGGGCGAAAAAATCCTGGTAACAACAAATCCCCCGGAAACAATGGCATCCACTACATTCACACCACCCACCACCGATGCCTGGTTCGCAACCACGCCGACATCCCTGCCTTTCAACAGCGGAAAGTACAATTCCGTCCGTTCAGCACCTGTTCTAACCTGTGCCTGGATAAAGACCGGGAGCAACAGGAAAATCAATGAATATACCCGTATCATAAGAGATCAAAAAAACCCATACTTTTGCAAAGTAAAGATTTCTTTCCGTTGAATACTGAATTTTTTCTGGCGAACCGGCTTGTTTCACACAGCAAGGGAAATTTTTCCTGGACATTCGTGGTTATTGCCATAACCTCCATTGCACTCGGGCTGGCAATCATGTTCATTGCCGTTGCAATCTTAACAGGATTCAAAAAAGAGATCAGGGAGAAAGTTGTCGGATTTTCGGGTCACATCCAGATTACCCGTTTTGCAGAAAACTCCACATACGAGCCTCAGCCCATTGATAAAAACCAGGCTTTTTACCTTAAATTAAAAAACACCAAAGAAATCAGCCATATCCAGGTTTTTGCCACCAAAGCCGGGATAATTAAGACGGACAAACACATCCAGGGTGTCATTCTGAAAGGAATCGGGACCGATTTCAGCTGGGATTTTTTCAGGGATAAAATTGTGGAGGGACATCCTTTCAGCGTTCAGGCCGGCAAAAAGACCGATGATGTGATCATTTCACGCAAGATTGCCAATATTTTAAATCTTCACCTGAACGATGACATGCGCATGTATTTCATCGTCGGCAACACTCCGCTCGGCCGGAAATTCAGGATAACCGGAATATACGACACCGGGTTGGAAGAATTCGACAAGCTTTATGTTATCGGGGACATTCACCACATCCAGAAACTGAACAACTGGACCGACGCACAGGTTGGCGGTTTTGAAGTGTTCCTGCGCAACTTCGACGATATCGACCGTATGGGCGTGTACGTGTACCACCAGGTCGGGTTCAGCCTCGATGCTTCGACCATTAAAATGCTTAACCAGCAGATTTTCGACTGGCTTGACCTGCAGGATATCAACGTCCTTATCATTTTAATCCTGCTCGTCCTGGTATCTTCAACAACCATCATTTCCACCCTGCTCATCCTGATCCTGGAACGGACAACCATGATCGGTATCCTGAAAGCCCTGGGAATGCCGAATAACGGGATCCGGAAAGTTTTTCTTTACAACGCAGTGTACATCGCAGGCTGGGGAATCCTGTGGGGAAATTTACTCGCCTTCACACTGTGTATCCTGCAGAAGAAATTTTCATTGGTAACATTGTCGCAGGAAACTTATTACGTTTCGGTGATACCTGTCAACCTTGATGTGTGGAACATCCTGGCGATCAATGCAGGAACACTGGCGATCTGCTATCTCATTTTTATGATTCCCACACTGATAATCTCCCGGGTCACACCCGTCAAAGCAATCAGGTTCAGTTAAAGACGATTCAGTATTTTAACCAGTTCTTCCAGGCGGAAGGGTTTGGAAATATAACTGTTCATTCCGGCATTGTAGCACCGTTCTTCATCTTCAGCAGAAGAATTCGCAGTGATGGCGCAGATATGCACCGGGATGCGGCCGGCAGTATCCGCTTCAATCCGGCGAATGTGCCTGGTGGCTTCGAGCCCGTCCATTTCAGGCATCAACATATCCATCAGGATCAGGTCATATTCCTTGTTAGAGAACATGTCCACAGCAATCATTCCGTTTTCGGCAAGGTCAGTGCGATGCCCGATTTTTTCGAGGGTAACCAGCGCAACCTTTTGGTTGATAAGATTATCTTCTGCCAGCAGGATGTTCAATACCCTCTTTTGATCCTCCTCGAGATGAATTTCGGCCTCATCCCTTGACACAACGGATCCTTTTCTGACCTGGGTCATTACTTCCCGTATCCTGCTCCTCAGTCGGTTCAGGGTATACGGACGCACCAGTGCGACCAGGATGCCGGCAGCCGCCAGTTCTGACGATGACACAGGTGTAAGACGTGACGTTGTCAGCAATATTTTCGATCTTTTCGCCAGGGACGAATGTTTGAGCGAGGATGCGAATTTCAAGCCATCCGCTCCCTCCATTTTATATTCGACAACAATCAGGTCAAAGGGTTTGTTGATTTCCGAACGCTTCTGAATCAGTTTAAGCGCTGCATCCTGACTGCCGCACTCCACCACCTCAGCATCCCAGCGGACCAGGTAACTGGAAAGGAGAGACCGCCGGCTCGGGCTTGAGTCGATCAGCAAAACCTGCCGGCCCTGCATGATTTCCGTCATCGGCTCGGGCATCTCAGTATCCTTGTATCTTTCGAAAACAATCGTGAAGAAAAAGGTGGAACCTGCACCGGGCCGGCTATCGACAGAGATATTGCCATTCATCCGGTTGACAAGCCTCCTGGCGATGGCCAGTCCTAGTCCGCCACCCCCGTATTTCCTGGAATCAGGCGTGTCGAGCTTAAAGAATGAAGTGAATAATTTTTTTATTCCGACTTCGGAAATACCGATCCCGGTATCGATCACGTTAAACCGGACTTTGACAGTCTCATCATCCCATTCCAGGAAGTGTGCCTCTACCCTGATTTCTCCTTTCTCCGTAAATTTCAATGCATTGTCGGTAAGAATTTTCATAACCTGCCTGAGCCTGACCGGATCGCCAACCACTTCAACCGGAATATTCGGATCCTGGTATGACAGAACTTCAATATTCTTCTCGTTCGCCCGTTCAAAACAGGAACCGGTAACTTCTTCAATAACCTGGTGGATACTGAACGGCTTCTCATGAAACTCCATCTTTCCCGACTCCAGTTTCGAGTATTCAAGGATATCGTTCAAAATGGACATCAGGTTGGTTGCCGACTTCACGATAACATTGAGGTATTCCTCCTGCTCCTCGCTGAGCTTCGATTGTTTCAGGATTTCCGCCATCCCGATGACACCGGCCATCGGGGTGTAGATTTCGTGCGACATGCTGGCAAGGAAACTGCTCTTGGACTGGCTCTCAGCCACGGCTGTTTTATGTGCAACAACCAGCTGATTTTCGATACTTTTCCGTTCGTGTATATCGATCAAAACGCCGGAGATCCGGACAGGGTTTCCCAGGATATCGGTTTCCACGATTTTACCCTTGTCAAAAAACCATCTCCATTCTCCTGACTTTGCTTTCAGACGAAATTCCGCCTCGTAGTTGGGATGCGCACCTGAAAGATGCCGGTCCAGCTTCGACATTGCGTGATCATAGTCATCGGGATGGATCATCCCGACAATATCGTTATAGTTTTGAGGCAACTCATCTTTCCCGTATCCAAGCATCCGTGCCCGGTTTTCATTGAAACTGACCTGCCCGGTTTTATAATCCCATTCCCACCAGGCCAGGTCACCTCCATAGAGCGCACGGTTCACCTTTTTGTGAGAGTCAGACAATTCCCGTTCAACCAACTGCAGGCGGTCAAACGATTCCTGGTAAACCTTTTGTAAATGGTCCCATTGTTGCGAAGCCAGTCTGATGGTTTTATTCTCCTTTTCGAGTTGCTGGATTTTCTCTTGTTTGTCTTCTGACATATTGCACCCGGTTTAATTGTTAAAAGCAAGAGGTTATTATTGTCTCAGATCGGGGTAGATCAAATCCAGTCCGCATTTAAGTTCGCGCAGATAGGCCAGGGCCCTTGGAACATGCTTGCGCGGAATGATCGAGCCATGCTGCGGCAAGATGGCAGTTAATTCAATGTTGCGCAGACGGTCGACAAAACCACGGGCAGCAATGTTGCTGGCCATGTAGTCGATGTGAAAAAGACTGAGATTTAATTCGTGCCGGCTGAAATCGTCCACCACCAGTTTCCAGTCCATGTCAATGGATGCCCACACATCTCCCGAGAAAAGAAATCCGGAAGTGTCGTCGTAGGTTGCAAATGCACCCGGGAAATGAAGGAAAGGCGATTCGATGAATTTCATCTGCCGTCCTGATGCGAAAAACCACGACGGATTTTCGTTAATGCTGACAAATGTGTAATCTGCTTTCCCATAATGGGAAAGCAGGATGTTGGTGCGGACCGATGTGATAATTTTCAGTGAAGGATCAATTGTCAGCCAATCTGTCATTGAAGCAGCCACATCGGGATCCTGGTGGCAGACAATGAGTGCTGTCAATTTTTCAACAGGCAGTATCTGGAGCACACGCTTTTTAATGAACTCAAAGGAGCCACGTCCTCCCGGATCAATGATCACCGCTTCCTGTCCGTCAACGACAAGGTAGGTGTTGCACCTGAATGCCGAATCCTCAGGCACTCCAAGCCAGTAAACCGCATGCTGGTCATCCTGGAAAAGCGGTGTGGGCTTTTCATACCGCTCCATAAACATGCGACCGAGTTCTACCAAGTCTATTGTGTTCATATCTGTAATATTAATGTTTCTTATGAAGGCCGCATTCCTTGAACTCAGCCATTTCCCACCACCATCGTCCCGAGCGCACATCTTCTTCCGGTTGAACGGCCCGGGTGCAAGGCAAACAGCCGATACTCGGATAACCTTTGCCATGCAACTCATTGACAGGGATATTCATTTCGCGGATATACTGCCAGACCATTTCATTCGTCCAGTCAATCAATGGGTTGACTTTTATAATCCCATAGACTGGATCCCATTCAATCAGTGCGGAATTGGTCCGCGTGACCGACTGTTCTTTCCGCATTCCCGTCACCCAGATCTCCATCCCGGCCAGGGCCCGTTTCAGAGGTTCTATCTTCCTGACATTACAACAAAGCTGACGATCTTCAACGCTCTGATAAAAAAGGTTTATTCCCTTCGAACGCACCATCTCCTCCACACTGCCGGCAGCGGGAAAATAAACTTCGATCGGAAGTCCGTATTTTTTCTGACTGATGTCGAGCAAATCATAGGTCTCCTGGAACAAACGGCCAGTGTCGAGCGTGAAAATTTTTACAGGCAGGTTTATTCGTGAAAGCATTTCGATAATCACCTGGTCTTCTGCACCAAGGCTTGTCGAGAAGGCGATTTTACCGGGAAATTGTGCGGCGAACCACGTTAAAATGGTCCCGGGAGGTGAATCTTGAAACTGTCGGGTTAATGTTAAAATTTTATCCTGCATTTTGAATCATCGGTTAAAATTTCTGTGAATTTACAACAATCGGTCGTCTAAATGCAAGTTTTTACGCAAGGATTAACGTATTTTTGGACAAAATCTTTACGTATGCAAGTCCATTTTATTGCCATTGGCGGGAGCGCCATGCACAACCTTGCCATCGCCCTTCACAAAAAGGGCTATGTCATCAGCGGTTCGGATGACGAATTTTTCGAACCATCCAAAAGCCGGCTTGCCGCATGCAACATCCTGCCTGAAAACGAGGGCTGGGATGCATCACGAATTACCGGCAACCTGGATGCTGTCATCCTCGGGATGCATGCAAAGTCTGACAATCCGGAGTTACTGAGGGCAAAAGAACTTAATATCAGGATATTCTCGTACCCTGAATATCTTTATGAACAATCAAAAAACAAGAAAAGGGTCGTCATTGGCGGAAGTCACGGAAAAACCACCATAACGGCCATGATACTGCATGTTCTCCAGAAGGCCGGAATAAACTGCGACTATATGGTAGGCGCTCAGCTTGAAGGCTTCGATGTGATGGTAAAACTCTCGGATGACGCACCGATCATGGTTATCGAAGGGGATGAATACCTTACTTCGCCGATCGATCTGCGGCCAAAATTTCACCTGTACAAACCTGATGTTGCATTGCTGAGCGGCATTGCCTGGGATCACATCAACGTTTTTCCCACCTTTGAGAATTACGTGGAGCAGTTTAAAATATTCATCCGCCAGATTTCGTCCGGAGGATCACTGATTTATTGCAGCGAGGATGTCGAATTGCAGAAAATTTGCCCGGGTTCGCGGAATGACATTGCGCTCATCCCCTATCACACGCTGCCCCATGAAATCAACAATGGTGTCACCTCCGTTAAATTCAACGGTACGTATTTGCCGCTACAGATATTCGGAAATCATAATCTCATGAATCTCAACGGTGCCCGTTTGGTATGCAACCATCTCGGCGTCGATGATCTGACATTTTTTGAATCTGTTCAATCCTTCAAAGGTGCGTCGAAGCGACTGGAACTGGTTGCCGGCAATTCTTCCGTGTCCGTTTACAAGGACTTTGCACACGCGCCGTCGAAGGTCAAAGCCACGCTGCAGGCGGTTAAGGAACAGTTCCCATTGCACAAAGTGATTGCCTGCCTTGAATTGCACACTTACAGCAGCCTGAACAATGAATTCCTGGGACAATACAAAGGGGCGCTCGATCCTGCCGATCTGGCCATCGTATACTACAGTCCGCACGCCTTACAACTGAAACGGCTGCCCGATATCAGCGCCGGACAGGTTAAGGAAGGGTTCGGCAGGCCAGACCTGGAAATTTATACGGACTCAAAAGCGCTGGTTGAGCGACTTTTCCGGGAAAAGCATCCGCAAACCGTGCTCCTCATGATGAGTTCGGGAAATTATGACGGCATCGATCTGAAAGATCTTGGGATGCGCTGGACTGACCTGTAACCGGAACTATCCGTTCATTGAAATCAGGAACTCCTCATTGGAGTTTGTGAACTTCATGCGTTCTCTCAGGAACTCCATTGCTTCGAGTGGGTTCATGTCGGCCAGGTGGTTTCGCAGGATCCATATACGCTGCAATGCCTCCTTGTCAAGAAGGAGATCGTCGCGGCGGGTGCTGGATGAAACGATGTCGATTGCAGGATAAATGCGCTTGTTCGACAATTTCCTGTCAAGCTGCAACTCCATGTTGCCGGTACCTTTAAACTCCTCAAAGATCACCTCATCCATTTTGGAGCCTGTTTCAATCAGGGCAGTGGCAATGATGGTGAGTGAACCGCCATTCTCTATCTGGCGTGCTGCTCCGAAGAATCGTTTTGGTTTCTGCAGGGCATTTGCCTCGACACCGCCGGAGAGTACTTTCCCGGATGCGGGTGCGACCGTGTTGTAAGCGCGGGCGAGGCGGGTGATGGAATCGAGCAGGATCACGACATCATGACCGCATTCGACAAGGCGTTTTGCTTTTTCCAGGATGATGTTTGAAATACGGGCATGACGCTCTGCAGGTTCATCAAACGTTGAGGAAATAACCTCTGCCTTCACACTGCGCTGCATGTCGGTGACTTCCTCGGGACGTTCGTCGATGAGCAGGATGATCATGTAAACATCGGGATGATTTGCGGCGATGGCATTTGCGATCTCTTTCAGCAGCACCGTTTTACCGGTTTTAGGCTGGGCGACGATCAAACCCCGCTGACCGAAACCGATGGGTGCAAACATATCGATGACGCGGGTGGACATGCTCTCATTCTTATGACCCGTGAGTTTAAATTTCTTCATCGGGAAAAGCGGGGTGAGGTAGTCAAAAGGAATACGGTCACGAACTTCTTCCGACTTACGGCCGTTGATGAGATCGACTTTGATAAGCGGGAAATATTTTTCACCTTCTTTTGGCGGGCGGATCGTACCGCGCACCGTGTCGCCGGTTTTCAGACCAAACAACTTGATTTGCGACTGCGATACATAGATGTCATCCGGGGAATTCAGGTAATTATAATCGGAAGAACGCAGAAATCCATAACCGTCGGTCATGATTTCGAGAACCCCTTCGCTGACGATGATCCCTTCAAATTCAAAAGTGAATTCTTCGCGGTGGCGCTCCGGGAACTTGCGCGGAAAATCGCGCTGTTTGCGATCCTCGGCTGCAGGCTGTGCCTGTGCATCGGCCATGATGCCAGGTTCGCCGGTTTCGGTTTCGGCCTGTTCGATGGCGCCATCCGGCTTCTGCACAACATCAACGGGATCGATGGCAACATATGGCTTGTCATTCGCCTCGTCAAATTCAAAGCGTTCTTCCGGGGTATCGATCAACTCGGGCATTGATATTTTCACCAGCGGCTCTGCAGGTAATTTTTCCTGGTAAGGCCTGAATGGTTTGTTTTCTCTTGGCGGGCGCTGTTCACGGGGATTTCGTTGCTCCCGTGGCGGAAGCGGTTCCCTCGGTGTACGCTGATCCCTTGGCGGGCGCTGTTCACGGGGCAGATGTTGTTCTGCACCAGTCTGTTCCTTTTGTTCGCCTGCAGGCGGATTTTGTCTTGGTTCCCTTGGAACACGCGGTGATGCGGGGTCCCTTGGTTCCGATGGTTTGGCATCCATTTCCTTGCGGGGACGACCGCGGAAGGGTTTAACCTGTTCCTGCTTTTCCTGGCTTAAAATTTCAGGCGTGGGGTTCAGTGCCTGATGGTCCAGGATCTTATAGATGAGGTCCTGCTTTTCGAGTTTATCAACTTTGGGGATGTTGAATTCTTTTGCAATCACTCTGATCTCTGACAGCTCTTTGCTGTCGAGGGAAATAATGTCATACATGATAAATAATGTTTAATTGATTGAATAGTCAATTTAAAAATGAACTATGGGTTAGAAGATAATTGGTGAAATGGGTTGAAATCGATATAAGAAACGGATCGTGGGGATTAAAATCGTTGCAAATATAGAAAAAAATAATGGAATATCAAGTTTTTTCTCGATCTCAATTCAGGCAGATTGAAATCTTTTCTAATTTCGCGGGACATTAATCATTCCATTATGTTACAGCGAATTCAAACATTATACCTTGCCGTTGTTGCCATTGCCTGTATCCTGCTTTTCTTCTTCCCGCTGGCAAATTATTACCACGAACTCCAGGGCAATTACAAATTTTTTATTTACGGCATCCGGAGCATGGACCCCGAGCCCGGCAAAGCGTTCAGCTTATTCTTTACCGTCCCACTGATGTTCTTTGTTGTTGTATCCTTTATTTTCACCGTTGCAACAATCCTGCTGTATAAAAACCGTCCGCTGCAAATCAGGCTTTGCGCGTTTAATGTGCTCACCATCATCGTGCTGATCATGGTGATCTTTTTCTTTTATGCCACCAAAATCAAAAGCCTGACACAGATTGAACCGGAGTACAACCTTATTGGGATGGGACTGCCCCTCGTATCACTGGTATTTTTAATACTTGCCCACCGCGCAATCAAGAAAGATGAAGCGCTGGTGAAGGCTTCGGACAGGCTACGGTGAAATAGTGAAAGGGCGGACGAGCGGACAGGCGGACGAGCGGGAAAGAGGAGGTTTTTTTACCGGGGGATATCCAGAATTTCAAGGTCGCGCATGTTTTCTCCTTCAATTATCAGCCTGATTGCTGTAATTGATTTATGTATACCGTATTTTCCCGCAGATCCTGGATTCACATGCAGAAGTTCATACTTTTTATCGTAAATGACCTTCAGGATGTGCGAATGGCCGCAAACAAACAGTTTTGGTTTTTCCTGCTCGATAACCTGCCTTGCCCGGCTGTCGTATCGCCCCGGATATCCCCCGATGTGCGTCATGAACACGTTAACCTGTTCGATCATGAATAGCTGAGTTTCGGGAAATTCGGTACGGATACCCTGCCCGTCGATGTTTCCATAAACTGCCCGCAGATGTTTCATCTGCCTCAGCCGGCTTACAACCTCATCGCTTCCAATATCCCCGGCATGCCAGATTTCATCGGTATTTGAAAAAAAATCGAGGACCCTGGGATGCACGAAACCATGCGTGTCGGAAAGGATTCCAATTTTTTTCATACCATCAGGACAAGTGAAGATTTCTGCAAAAGTACAAACTTCGATGGTTACCTTGTGGGGAATTACGTTGCTGGTTACGGGATGCGGGATTGACGAAAATAAATTACTTTTGTGTTTTAATGAAGGGTTGATACATGTCTGAAATTCTGTTAGTCGTCATCGGGGTTGTTTTCATCGCCGGATTCGTTGTGCTGTTTTTAAAACTCGGGAGAACCGGTCCGGCAGATATTGCCGGTGAGACTGAGCGTTTACAGAAGCAGGTCGAATTTCTTGGTTCCGAAAAGCGGGCGATGGAAGAGCGTGCCGGAATGCTTCAAACCCAGGTCGACCTCTTAAATTCGCAGGTTTCAGCGAAAGATGGTTCGATCCTCCTGCTGACAAAGGACCTTTCAACAAAAACCTCAGAATACGGCAGTCTGCAGAAGAAACTGGAAGAGCAGCAAGCCGGACTGGAGAAACTGCAGGATAAATTCCGCATCGAGTTTAAAAACCTGGCCAATGAAATCCTGGAAGAAAAAACACAGAAATTCACCGAGCAGAATAAAACCAACCTCAATGAGATCCTGAAACCCCTGGGAGACAAGATCCGTGAATTTGAAAAGAAGGTTGAGGAGACTTACGACAAGGAATCAAAGCAGCGTTTCTCGCTGGAACGGGAAATCAAAAGCCTTACCGATCTGAACCAGCAGATCAGCAAGGAGGCAAGCAACCTCACCAATGCGTTGAAAGGACAAGCAAAGACCCGCGGAAACTGGGGGGAGATCATCCTGGAAACGATCCTTGAAAAATCAGGACTGACGCTTGACCGGGAATTTTTCATCCAGCAGTCGTTCACGAACGAGCACGGAAAACGGATGCAGCCGGATGTCATCGTGGCTTACCCCGGCGAGCGCAATGTGGTTATCGACTCGAAGGTTTCCCTGGTGGCTTATGAACGTTACGCTTCGGCCGAAACAAAAGAGGAACAGGACCTTGCTGCCCGTGACCATCTTTTGTCGGTTAAAAATCACATCAGCGACCTCAGCAGCAAAAATTACCAGGATATTTATGCATTGAAAAGCCTTGATTTCGTCATGCTTTTCATGCCCATCGAGCCGGCCTACATGCTTGCGATGCAACATGACCCGAACCTGTGGAACTGGGCCTACGACCGGAGAATCCTGCTTATCAGTCCCACGAATCTCATCGCGGCGCTGCGCATGATCGCCAACCTGTGGCGGGTAGAATACCAGAACAAAAATGCCATGGAGATCGCCCGCCAAAGCGGAGAACTGTATGATAAATTCACCGGGTTTCTTGAAGACCTGCAGGATATCGGCACAAAAATCGATGCGACCCGCAAAGTGTATGATGCATCCATGAATAAACTCTCTACCGGAAAAGGCAACCTGATCAGGCGGATTGAGAACATTAAGTCGCTCGGGGCCAAGGCCGGGAAAGAGATACCGAAGTCGATGCTGGAGCGGGCGGAGGAGGAGGGGGAAACAGGTAGTGAGTCGTGAGTGGTGAGAGTGACAAATTACAAGTGACGAGTGACGAGTGACGAGTGAAAAATGACAAGTTAATAGTGACAAGTTAATAGTGAAAAGTTAATAGTGAAAAATGAAGGGAAAGACATGAGGAAAGAAACGTATATATATGGGATCCGGCCGACGGTGGAGGCCATAAAGGCAGGGAAGGAAATGGAGAAGATATTTCTTCAGAACGGACTGAGGGGTGAAGGCTTTCATGAAATGTTCAACCTGATCAAGGAGCTGGAAATCCCATACCAGTTTGTTCCCATCGAGAAACTCAACCGCCTGTCGCGTCAAAACCACCAGGGGGTGATCTCTTATGTATCGGAAATCACCTACCAGACGGTGGAGGACCTGGTGCCGTTCGTTTTCGAACAGGGCAGGGTTCCGCTTTTCCTGCTGCTCGACCGGGTAACCGATGTGCGCAACGTCGGGTCCATTGCACGAACGGCCGAATGTGCAGGCGTGGATGGACTGGTGCTCCCGGCAAGGGGTTCGGCACAGATTAACTCCGACGCCATTAAAACATCAGCCGGGGCGCTTTACAAACTTCCGGTTGTGCGGTCGCAAAACCTGAAGGATACGATCCTGTTTTTAAAAAACAGCGGGTTAACGATCATTTCCGCTACCGAAAAGTCGGACAAGGATTACACTTCGGTGGATCTTACCCGGCCGATGGCCCTCATCATGGGATCGGAAGGAGAAGGCATTTCGGAGGAATATCTCAAACTCACTGATGAAGTAATAAGGATTCCCCTGATGGGCGAAATAGAATCGCTCAATGTTTCCGTGGCATCGGGTGTGATTCTTTTTGAAGCCCTGCGCCAACGCAATCTCAAATAGTACGACCGGATGAAATATTTTTACAAACACACGCCGGAGATCATCCTGCTGGTTTATATCCTGTTTTTCCTGGGATTCAAAGCCCCTGAAAAGAGCTGGGACCGCGTGATCAACAGCGACGGCAAAGGCTACTACGCCTACCTGCCGGCAATTTTCATATACCACGACCTGCAGTTTAAATTCGTGGAAGGGTACGAAGCTCAATATTACCCGGCAAACCGGGCGGTATTCAAAGAGTTCAGAAATGACGCCAACAACCGGAAGGTGAATAAATATTTTCCCGGGATGGCAATTCTCTGGCTGCCGTTTTTCCTGCTGGGGCACATGCTTGCGTGGCTTGAAAAACTTCCCATGGACGGGTATTCGCTTTCCTACCAGTATTCCATTGCCATTTCGGCCCTGCTGTTCCTGTGGCTGGGTGCGCGATGGCTGTATAAACTGTTGAGGCAGTTCGGATCAAAAGAACGGACCGCCGCCTTCATCACGCTGGTTGTGACGCTCGGCACAAACCTTATTTTTTTCACAGTGGTCGAACCCTCTATGACCCATGTTTATTCTTTCGCGCTCATCACAGGATTTGCCTATTATTGTTTTAAGTTATTCCATGAATACCGGCCGAAATGGTTTGTCAAATCGCTGCTCCTGCTCACGCTGATCTTTCTTATCCGTCCAACAAACCTGATGGTCCTCCTGCTGGTTCCGTTCATCGCCGGAAACCGGGAAACGCTGACAGAGGCATTCAAAAAGGTAATTTCGGAAAAATGGACATTGATCAGAGGATTTGTCCAGGCGATGATCCTGCTTTCAGTCCCGGTTGTACTGTGGTACCTGCAAACCGGGAAACCACTGGTTTACACGTATGGGGATGAAAAATTGAATTTCCTGCATCCCCACATGTTCAACATTCTGTTCAGCTTTAACCGCGGATGGTTCCTGTACACACCCATCGCCCTGGTCTCCATGTTCGGATTTGCCGGGCTTTTCCGCCAGGAGAGGTACCGGTTCTACTGGCTTGCCGGTTTCCTGTTATTCTTTGTCTATGTTACCTCCTGCTGGTGGGTGTGGTATTATGCCTCCAAATGCGGCCAGCGGGTTTTCATCGACCTTTACATGATCGTGGCTTTGCTGATCCTTTTTCTGTACAGCAACCTTGGATCCGGATTTCAGAAGGGGATCCTTTCAACCATCCTTGTTTTACTGGTTTCGCTGAACCTCCTTCAAAGTTACCAGCATGCCAGGTGGATCTTCCCTCCATTCAATATTACCGGAGATATTTACCGCAGTTCGTTTTTCAGTCTGACCAGGACTGCAAAAACCGCTGTCCCCGCCGACGGGGTGGTTGGCCGTACTTCGTTTTCCAACGACATGGAGACCGACAAAGGAGAATTCTGGATGAACCCGGGAACCCGGAACGACACCGTCGTTCATCGCGGACGCTGGTCGTCGAAGATCGATAAAAAAAATCCTTACAGCGTGGGACTGGAAGCTACGTTAATGACTTTATACAACACCGGCAACCGTATCGTTTTTGTGAGGGCGTGGGTCTACACTCCCAGGGAAGTCACCGAAGCCACACTCGTTGTAGATTACCAGTCGAACGGCAAAAGCCTCAGCTACAACCAGTTTATCCTGGATCAATACGTTCCCGTTGACAAATGGACCCTTGTGGAGGCTGCTTTTTATGTTCCCCTGAACCTGCCGGCGGACGGATCTGCGAAAATCTATTTTTTCAACCCGTCGCCGCTCTATAAACTGTATGCTGACGATCTTGAAATCGAATTTATTTCGCTCAGGGATGAACCTGATTACAGGAAGATCGAAGGAGTTTTGCTGCCTGAGAAAATTAATTAACCTATTGATCCGCCATGTATATCCTCAAGGTTCAGGGCACTAAAAAAATTCCGGATTACATACAGATCAGGGATGATGATTTTTTCATCGTGGCTTATTTCAGGATCACCCATCCTCAAACTGCGTTGACCCGGTGCAACCTCCTGGATAAAACGGATGAAATTCTCCGGATTTCGGAAAAGCTGGCGTATGGAAAGATTGAGAAATTGCTGCTCTGACAGGATGAACGGTTCAATTTGCTACTTTTGTTGAAAATGAGACAACCCATATGACAGGCGACCGCATCATCGAGCTTGATAAAATTTCAGTGTACCAGCGTGAAAACCTCATCCTGGCAAATGTCAATCTTCTCATCGGCAAGGGCGAATTTATTTACCTCATCGGCAAAACGGGCAGCGGGAAAAGCAGTCTTCTGAAGACCATCTACGCCGAGTTGCCCCTGCAATCAGGCTCAGCAAAGGTTGCCGGGTTTGACCTCGTTAATTTGCGAAGGAAGGATATTCCTTATCTGCGCCGTAAACTGGGTATTGTTTTCCAGGATTTCCAGCTGCTGATGGACCGGAGTGTGAATGAAAACATACTTTTCGTGATGCGTGCCACCGGATGGAAAGACAAGCGGGAGATGCAGAAACGTTTGCTGGAGGTCCTGGCCAAGGTTAACCTGGGCAACAAGGGCACCAAGATGCCGCACCAGCTTTCGGGCGGGGAGCAGCAGCGTGTGGCCATTGCAAGGGCACTGATCAACGATCCGGAAGTGATCCTTGCCGATGAACCCACGGGGAACCTCGATCCGGAAAGTTCCGAGGGGATCATCAGCCTGCTGATGGATATTTCGAAAACAGGACGGGCCGTGTTGACGGCAACGCATAATTATACGTTTTTCGACAAATACCCGGCCCGTACGCTATTGTGCGAGAATGGAAGAGTGCTGCCCTATTAGGCGCCCAATGTGGCGACCATCACAGCTTTAATCGTATGAAGACGGTTTTCGGCCTCATCAAACACAATGGAGGCAGGTGATTCAAAAACCGCTTCAGTCACCTCCAACCCGTCAAGACCGTATTTTTTGAATATATCCGCGCCGACTTCAGTGTCCTTGTTGTGGAACGCGGGAAGACAATGCATGAACTTCACCCGGGGATTGCCGCTTTTGGCCATCAGCGCAGGATTCACCTGGTACGGGAGCATTTCCCTGATGCGCTCATCCCACAACTCTTTGGCTTCACCCATGGATAACCATACATCGGTGTAAACAAAATCAACACCCTGCAGGCCTTCTTCGACACTTTCGGTCAGGGTGATCTTTGCCCCGGTTTCTTTAGCAATCGCACGGCATTTGTCGACCAGTTCCTGTTCCGGCCAGTATTTCTTTGGGGCGCAGGCGCGGAAATCCATGCCCATTTTCGATGCACCGACCATTAAGGAATTGCCCATGTTGTTCCGGGCATCTCCGCAATAAACAAATGAGACCTGGTTCAGCGGCTTGTCCGAATGTTCGATCATGGTCAGAAAATCAGCCAGTATCTGCGTGGGATGAAATTCGTTGGTGAGTCCGTTCCAGACAGGAACACCCGCATATTTGCCCAGTTCTTCCACGATGGACTGCCCGAAACCGCGGTATTCAATGCCATCGTACATGCGGCCGAGCACACGTGCCGTGTCTTTCATGGTCTCTTTTTTCCCGATATGTGAACCTTCAGGTCCGAGGTAAGTAATGCGGGCACCCTGGTCAAATGCGGCCACTTCGAACGCGCAGCGCGTGCGGGTGGAGGCCTTTTCAAAGATCAGGGCAACATTCTTCCCTTTCAAACGCGGCTGTTCAGTTCCTGCGTATTTTGCTTTCTTCAGATCCATGGAGAGATCCAGTAAAAATTTTATTTCCTGCGGGGTAAAATCAAGCAACTTCAAAAAGTTGCGGTTACGAAGATTGAAAGACATAAAAAGGATTTTAGATTTATGATTTTAGATTTACGATTGTTGTTCAGGGCTGAACATGTCATGAAAAGAAAAAGCGATTAAAAGTTGATACAAAATTAAAGAATTTTCCCGATTCACTTTATCACTTTATCACTGCATCACTCTTTTTCATTCCGGCAGCACCGACGACAACTGCACATCCCGCCCCGACGGCCGCTGGAACGCTTTCAGGCCGAATTCATGCAAAACAGAAAGGATATGTTCAAACAGGCGGGCCTGGAAATCTTCAAATTCAGCCCAGTCCGGGGGAATATAAAATGCATACAACTCGAGGGGCAAGCCGTTTTCGGTTGTCTGAAGGGTTCGCACCATCAGGGATGCATCCTGGTTTAGGTTGGGGATTGTCCGCAGGTAGTTGAGGATATAATGCCGGAATAGTCCGAGGTTTGTCGTATTTTCAACCCAGGTGTTTTGTTCGCCTGCGATAAGTTTTTTCAATTTGAGATTTTCATGCATGTTGTAATCCATGAACCGGATGGTTCCGACGTCGATCAATACCGACCGCTTCATGCGCCGCCCTCCGGCCTCCCCCATGCTTCTCCAGTTCTGAAATGAATCGGAGATCAGCGTGTAGGTTGGAATGCAACTTACGGAGTTATCAAAGTTCCTTACCTTCACGGTAACCAGGGAAACATCGATCACGGTTCCGTCGGTGTTGTATTTGGGCATGGTGATCCAGTCGCCCAACTGCAGCATTTTATTGCCCGACAGCTGCACTCCCGCAACAAACCCGAGGAGGCTGTCCTTGAAAATCAGCATGATCACGGCCGACATGGCACCCAGGCCCGCCAGCAACGTGAGTGGCGACTGCCCGATGAGCACCGAAACCATTGCGATTCCGCCAACAACATAGGTCAGGATTTTCCCGATCTGCACATATCCCTTAATGGGTTTGGAATCAGAGATATCGAGTTCCCCGTAAATGTGATAAACCGCATTCAGGAATGAAACGGCAACAAGCAGGATAACAAAGGTCATATACAGGTGAAGTCCGATCCCGATGAATTTTATTGCTTCGGGATACTCTGCAATACTTGGTTCCAGTGAAACCTGCAGCACCAGGGCCGGTAACAGCAGGGCCAGCCGTGTAAACACCCGTTGCTCATACAGATGGTCATCCCATTTGCTGCTCGATTTCTCTACCAGCCTTCTGAGGAATTGGTTGATGATAATTTTGGCGATGTAATAAACAACAACCGATGAGACCAGGATGATGATAAGTGATGAAAAATCTGCCAGGTAGCCGGCAAACGTATCGGAGAAGCCCCATTGGATCAGGGTCACTTTCAAGCCCGTATTCAGGGTGTGGGTCGTAATTTGATGCATAGAAGTTGATTTACGGTTTACGGAACAATGACGTTGAGCGACAACGGGTTTATTCGCATGATCAGCTCCTTTCCCATTGTTTTGGGATCACCATCGAGATGGATGCTTTTTCCCTTTTTCCTTTTCAGCACCACCTCTTTTGCCCGGATGATTTCAATGTAGCGGGTCTGGTCAAATTTTTTCAGGAATAACAGTGGTCCGAGAAAAAATGTTTTCCAGTATGGCATTTTACCAACGATGCAAACATCGATATAACCATCGTTTATGCTCGCGGACGGGTCGATCGACGTATTGTTGCCGAACTGGCTTGAATTGGCAAAACTTATCAGCAATGCCCTGCGTTTGATTACCTGCCCGTCGATAACAAGGGTGTACTGCTTTGGTTCATAATTTTTATAGGAACTGGTTGTGATCCGCAGATAGGTGGAGAAACCCCGTTTGCCGGCAACGGCAAATTTTTTGGCAACGGCAGCATCAAACCCCACGCCGGCCACATTTACAAACAACTGGTCATTGATGGTTGCAGTATCGATTTTCAGGAGATGCTCCCTGTTGATGATATCAATGGCGCTTTTAATATTCATCGGTATCTTCAGATGCCTGGCAAGTCCGTTGCCGGAACCTGCAGGGAGGATGGCCAGGGCAGTGGATGTACCAACAAGCCCGGCAGCGGTTTCATTCACAGTTCCGTCACCGCCCACAGCCACCACGATCTGAACGCCTTCGGCAGCGGCCCTTCCACTGATTTCAGAGGCATGACCCGGGGCATCCGTATAGGCCACCGAGGCATTGAATTTTGACTTATCCAGCCGGCTCTCAATCAATTGCTCGACCCCTTTCTGCCTGCCAATCCCTGATATAGGATTTACAATAAAAAGGATCTGTTTCGGTGATTGGGAATTGTCCATCGGAATAATACGATCAGTCAACCATCAACCTGTTTTCAATCAGCCGGTTGTTGTACTGCTGGA
The DNA here is from genome assembly GCA_037141055.1 of bacterium. Taxonomy (GTDB): domain Bacteria; phylum Bacteroidota; class Bacteroidia; order Bacteroidales; family FEN-979; genus CAIVAT01. The sequence continues at coordinate 19,285 of JBAXDH010000058.1, forward strand.
TATACGCATTGAGAAACTTTTCCATGCGCTCCTGAACCTCCTTATCCTTGCCGACAAGATTGTCGGATTGCAGCGAATCCCTGGAAGTGTTAAACAGGGCCGTGGTCCTGGTCCCGTTTGATTCAAGGTAATAGCCATCCTTCATGAGCCCGTAGAATCCGCTGATGTAATGAATTGAAAAATGGGAGCCGGCGTCCGAAGGTTCAAGGAGGTCTTTTCCAAAGGCCAGGTAGTTTTTATCAAACCCGAGGTAATTCAGCACAGTCGGCATCACATCGGTTTGCTGGGCGATAATCGCCGGCTTGCCGCAGAGGTCGCTTCCCGGTTTATAAAACAGCAATGGAATGGCATACTGGCCAACGTCTGACTGGTAATACGGGTAATATCCTTCGGAAGTATGATCGGCCGTGATCACAAACAATGTATTTTTGAACCATGCCATGTGCTGCGCGGCATGAAAGAATTCACCCAGGGAATAATCCGCATACATGATGCTCTGCTGAATTGGCAATTTCCCGGTCCTGAAAATATTGATAAACTTTGCCGGAACATGGTACGGATGATGAGACGAAAGTGAAAAAAATGCTGCCGCAAAAGGTTGCTTGAACCCGTTGATGGTGGCGGCGGCATATTGAAAAAATTCCTCGTCCCTGATACCCCATTTCCCGTCATAATCTTTTTCGTTGTTGTATTCGCTGCGGCCGTAATAGTGGTCGAAGCCAACCAGCCTGGTATACGAATCAAACCCCATCGTGCCATTTGTTCCGCCGTGGAAAAATGCTGTCGTATATCCTTTGGACTTGAGTTGCCCGGCAATGCTTGTGAATTTGCCCGCTGCGTATGACGATTGTATAAAAGATTCATTCATCAGGGATGGGATGCCCGACAATACTGCCGGAATTCCCTGGATGGAAGTCTTGCCGTTGGCAAACGCATCGAAATACAAACTGCACCTGATCAGTGAATCCATGAAAGGAGTGAAACCCTGGTAGCGGCCGTTTTCAAGGGTATGGTTCAAACTCCCGATGTGTTCCCTGGAAAAGCTTTCAAGGATGATGATCATCACATTGTACGGCTTGAAACCGGTAGTTTTTGCCTGGTGAAGCGGACTGTATACACCCGACAGTTCACTCTCCTTCTTATAATAATTTACCGGCTTCAATGTTTCCTTATTCAGTGTTTTTGCCAGGGAAAAAGGTGTGTTCAGCACCAGCGGCAGATTTTTGGCGGAGGTATAATTCCCGGCAGTAACGAGCCCGATCGGACGTAACTGAAGTCCGCCGCGGATTCCAATCACTGATACTACCATAATTAAAGCAAAGATGACCGAATTGATCACAAAGGAGGGAAGGCTGAATCCCTTTTTCCCGGCACCCTGTGTGCCGACAGCAAACCTGGTCCCGAAAAAGATCAGCAGTCCGACAAAAAAAAGCCACATGACCCCCACATACCAGAAATCAAGTAAAAACTGGGGGATCAGTTTATTAAAATCACCCCCGACGCCAACATATGAAAAAATATCAGCTGTCAGCCGTTTCAGGGTAAACCTGAAATAGATGGTATCTCCGAAGTTTGTAAACAGGGCAAAAGAGTTGACCAGGTAAAACAAGCCATTTGTAAATCCCTGGTAAATCCTGTTGTACCTGAAACTGAAGGGAATTGTATTGAGAACTATAAAAGGCGCGTTGATCATCAGCAGGGCGGAAAGATCGAACCGCAGGCCGATGATAAAGAGATGAAAGGCCTCCGGATATGCCAGGTTTGAAAAATATCCCAGGTTACAGGCATAAAAAATGATCCGCGATAAAAAGAGGAGCACGAGCATCACAAAGAGCTTCAGCAACATGACAAGCACGATATTGCCCTGGAACCACCTGGTTCCCCGGCTCTTGCCCCTGCTCCTGCCTGAACTTTTCCCGGAACCGGATTTTGATCGCTTTCCTGAACTTCTCCGCATAAGTAGGTCGTGTAAAATCGCCGCTAAATTACGGTAATCGGGCGATTATTGCGAATTTGTTTTAAAAAGGTCAAGCCAGTCAGTAATCCTGCGGTCAGTAATCCGGCAGGCCTCGAGTACAATCTTCCCTGCCGCAACAGAATCCTCCAGTGCATCATGGTGCCGGAATTCAATACCGAGGTGATGGGCCACATTGGCAAGATTATAGCCACTTTTCGAAAACTGTTTCCAGGTATGGCGCACAATCCGCGAAGAATCAAGCCATTGAATGTTGATTGGTTTCAGGTCGAACCGGGTATAGGCATTGTTGAAGGCATGAAAGTCAAAGGATGTATGGTGTACGACAACATTGCCGGCCAGGAGCCGCCTTATCACAGGATAAACTTCACTGAATACAGGTGCATCCATTACCATTTCCCCGTTTATACCATGAACCCTCACATTGCCCCAGTGAAACGAACTCTGAGGATTAACGAGCGATTCCCACGTGTCAACCAGCCTGCCGTTTTCAAAAATACCGATCCCGACCTGGCAAATGGTGGCCGAATCAGAATTGGCTGTTTCAACGTCGAGTGAAAAGAATTTCATGGCTGTTCAAAGAAGCGAAATTAACAAATTGCCTGACGTTTTTTTTTCTAATTTTGGCTGTTTATAAAATAACATTAACGAATGCTCAACATGGGAACAATTGCAACAGCAGGTAACAAAGGCAAAGGGGTTCGCTCCGACTGTTTTGTCACCATCGAAATTACTGACCAGGGGGGGATTCAGCTGAAAGTTGAATCGAAGGTGGCCGTGATGTACGGTGAAACGATCCGGAAAGAGGCGATGGATATCCTGGATTTCTTCGGGGTAAACAATGCAAATGTTACTGTTGAAGATTCAGGGGCCTTGTCGTTTGTCATTGCGGCACGCCTGGAAGCAGCCATTAAAAAACTCATCCCCACTGAAAAGAGCTGGTTCCCCGCCCTCATCGATGAGAACCGTTACACTACGGCAAAAGACCGGAACCGGTTTTCGAGGCTTTACCTTCCCGGGAATTCGCCAAGCCTCATGATCAACGCAGGAATTCACAAGCCCGACGGCATCATCCTGGACCTTGAAGATGCCGTGGCACCAGATAAAAAGGACGAGGCTCGTTTCCTGGTCCGCAATGCCCTGTGTGCCGTCGACTTTTACGGTGCAGAGCGGATGGTCAGGATAAACCAGGGTGAACGGGGTCTCGGCGACCTGGACTACATCATTCCGCACAATGTCAACCTCGTCCTGCTGCCAAAGTGTGAGCACGCCGACCAGGTGCAGGCCGTAAATGATAAAATCCGGGAAATCGCCGGTCGTCAGTCATCAGTCGTCAATCCTGTCTGGATCATGCCGATCATCGAAAGCGCGTTGGGAGTTATTAATGCATACAGCATTGCCAGTTCTGCAGGCAACGTTGTTGCGGTGGCCATCGGCCTCGAAGATTACACCGCCGATTTAGGTACACGCCGCACAGCAGAGGGGCAGGAATCCTTTTTTGCCCGCAGCATGGTTGTGAATGCAGCACGTGCGGCAGGGATACAGCCCATCGATTCGGTATTCTCCGATGTGGGCGACATGGAAGGACTGCGCCAGAATGTGCTGCGTTCAAAAGCGCTGGGGTTCGACGGAATGGGATGCATCCATCCCCGCCAGATTGGCATGATCCATGAAACGTTCGCTCCTTCGCCCGAGGAGATCGAAAAAGCGAAAAAAATCGTATTCGCATTTCACAAGGCACAGGAACAGGGACTCGGCGTGGTTGCGCTGGGCACCAAGATGATCGATCCGCCTGTGGTGAAAAGAGCGCTGAACACCATTAATCTCGCATTGAAAATGAACAAACTCGCTGAAAACTGGAGGGAATTGTATGAGCAAATCTGATAAACGCGTCACCAATGCCGCCGGCCGGATCGTACCGACCATGATCAACGGGAAACCGGCTGTTCCCTATATGGGAGTGGGCAAATATAAACCAGAAGGCTTTCGTGCGGCTCCGAAACTATCCAGCTGCGCCGATTTCCCGGAGGATGGCAATAAAGTTGTTCCCGGGCTGAAAGAAGCCCTGCTGAAGGCCGGGTTGCGCGACGGGATCACGATCTCAACCCACCATCATTTCCGCAATGGCGACCTGGTGGCCACGCAAATCTTTGACATTGCACATGAACTCGGAATCAAGGACCTGATGTGGTATCCGTCGGCCTCCTTTCCCTGTCATGAACCGATGACCAAATACCTTGAAGACGGGACCATCAACCACATCGAAGGCAGCATGAACGGCGCCCTTGGAAGGTTTACTTCCGATGGCAGGATGAAAGGTCTCGGGGTGCTGCGTTCGCACGGCGGACGCTACCAGGCTGTGCAGGACGGTGAAGTGCATATCGACATTGCGGTGATCGCAGCTCCCACTGCCGACCAGTTTGGCGATGCCAACGGAGTGAATGGCACGGCGGCCTGCGGGCCTCTCGGTTTCGCGCTTGCCGATTCTCAATATGCCGATAAAGTGATTGTCGTCACCGATAACCTCGTTCCGTTTCCCTGCCTGCCATGGCAGATCAATGGAAATTATGTTGATTACGTCGTTGTCATGGATCAGATCGGAATTCCGGAGAAAATTGTCAGCGGAACGACCGAGATCACCAAAAGTCCCGACCGGTTGCTGCTGGCTGAATGGTCGGCAAAATTTTGCGACGAAGCCGGATTGATATACGACGGCTTCTCTTTCCAGGCAGGGGCTGGCGGCACGGCGCTGTCAATCGGCATCTATTTTTCCGAGATCCTCCGCGAACGAAAATGGAAAGCCAGGTTTGCCCGTGGCGGGAGCAACAAATACCTGGTGAAAATGCTCGAAGAAGGCCTTGTCGAATACATCCTCGACGGGCAGACCTTCGACCTTGACGGAGTGCGTTCGATGCGCGACAACCCTAACCATACCTGGACAAGCCCTTTCACCAGTTACAATTACCACAGCAAGGGCAATTTCTCTTCCATGGTCGATATTGTAATTCTCGGAGCTACGGAAGTGGATGTCAATTTCAATGCAAATGTGGTTACCCATTCAGACGGGTACCTGCTGCACGGCATTGGCGGCTGGCAAAACACCCTGTTCGGGAAATGCGTCATCCTGCCTGTACCGCTCTTCCGCGACCGGATGCCAGTTATCCGTGATGAGGTGACCACCATATGCGGCCCGGGAGAACTGATCGATGTAATTGTGACCGAACGCGGAATTGCCATCAACCCGCTGCGTACCGACCTGATTGAAAAGATGAAGAATTCATCGCTTCCTATAAAAACCATCCAGGAACTTAAAGCAGAAGCAGAGAAAATATGCGGCGTCCCTGCCAAACCAAAATTCACCGACGAAGTGGTCGCCGTTGTAAAGTGGGTCGACGGAACGGTGCTGGATTCGATATGGAAAGTAGCGAAATAGAGGATATTGTTATCCGTTTATTACTTTACGTCAAGTTCCTGCAGATGGTCTGCCGTACCGTTGATTATAAGATACAGGTAATACAACCCGGGTTTTAAATCCGTAGTATTCAGGCTGTAAGTTGTCTCCCCCGGTTGCCCGCCCGTATTAACAATTT
>JBAXDH010000059.1:0-23823 GCA_037141055.1 bacterium
GCAATCAACCCGCCGGGACCTATACCGTAACGGTTACTGACAGCTACGGCTGCAAAGGAACATCCAGTGCAACCGTCACACAGCCAACTGCCCTGTCAGTTTCAGGTGCGCTCACCCATGTGGCCTGCTATAGTTACAGCACCGGCGCCATCACGGCGAGCACGAGTGGCGGGACACCCCCGTATGCTTACCTGTGGAGCAACTCCCAGACATCATCGACGATCACCGGACTTTCAGCCGGGGCATACAGTGTTACGGTTTCGGATGCACATGCATGCACCCGGACCGGAAGCTGGACGGTGACGCAGCCTGATGCCTGGTCAGCGGGCATCACCGGGCCGGGAGTGATCTGCTGCATCCCGGGCGGAGCGCCGGGCCACTACTGTGCCACGGTAGAGGGTGCTTTTTCGGCACCGGTAACCTACCAGTGGGTTGTTGTGGGCGGAACCATCAGCAGCGGACAGAACACATCGTGCATCGATGTGGTGTGGAGCTGCTGCGGCCAGGGAACAGTGACCGTTGTGGTTACCAAATCAGACGGTTGCCATATATCCACGACAAAAACCGTAATCATCAATACGGCTCCTGCACCTGACATCACAGGTCCTGCAACGGTAACGCAGGGAGATGCAGGCACTGTATATTGCACTCCTGATTTTGCGGGCCACCTGTACACCTGGGTGGTGGTTGGCGGAACCGTCACTGCCGGTCAGGGCACGCACTGCATCACGGTGACCTGGGGAACTTCCTGCAATTCGTGCAACGGATCGGTGGGCGTTTTTGAAACATACAACGGCTGTACCGGCTCGGATGTCATGGCTGTGACGATCATGCCGGGCGCAGGGAACCTGACCGGGTCTGTTACCTATGACAACTCATACAACACCGGTTTGAACGGGGTCATCATCACCCTTTACAACCAAACCACCGGCACCATTGCAGGTGTGACAACCTCCGGTCCTGATCCGGTGAACGGTGAACCGTTTATTACACCTTCGCCGGGGTCGCCGACGGAACCTACAAGCTGACAGGAAGTTACAACGGCACCTGGGGCGGAAACAACGCCACGGATGCTTTGATTGTCCAGCTGAACGTGATCGGTACCTATCCGCTGAGCCTTTTCCGCACGATTGCAGCTGACGTGAATGCCAGCACCACCATCACGGGACTGGATGCCCTGTACATCAAACTGCGCACCATCGGGTCGATCACCTCATACCCTGCCGGCGACTGGAAGGTTTCCGAGAAGACGGTAGTTTTGGCAGGCAGTCCGCTGACCGGCCAGAATATGCAGGCGCTGTGTACCGGTGATGTCAACGGTTCCTTCATTCCATACGGATACAAGTCGACAACCTTCCTGTCGGTCATCGAGGACAGCGTGGTTACTGTTCCGGCGGGCGAACCGTTTGTTTATACCATCCGCAGCAGCCGCGATGCAGAACTGGGCGCAATGACACTCTTCCTGGGATATGATCAAACCCGTTATGAAGTTGTTGATATCCTGAACCAGGAAGAGGGGATGAAGTACACGTTCGGCGACGGGAAAATCGCCATCGCCTGGGCGGATACCAAACCATTAAAGGTAAATCCGGATGATCTGCTGGTAAGCCTGAACATGCGGGTGAAGGAAGAAATTACCGAACCTTCACGGGTCTTCAGCATCCTGCCAGGCAGCGAATTTGCCGATGTCATGGCCGGTCCGTATGACAATTTCGACCTGAAGATGTCGAATGTCATCACGCCCGACGGGACCAAAGGCATCACGATGTACAACTACCCGAACCCGTTTGCAAACAGCACGAACATTGTTTACACACTTCCGGACAACGGCCATGTTAAACTGGTGCTGACCGATTTGTACGGTAAAACAATCAGGACGCTTGCCGACGGGGATAATACTGCCGGATCGCATACGGTAACGGTTGATCCCGCCGTGCTGCAGATGATTCCTGGTGTGTATCTGTACAAGATAATCTTCGACAGTGAAACGGATACTTACGTGAAAGTCAACAAGATGGTCTTCACGAGGTAGGCACGGAAATACCATATATCAGCGGTTGGAACAGCCTTTTTTACCGCAAAGGCGCAAAGACGCAAAGACGCAGAACGAATATTTCAGATTCATGTCTCTTTGCGTCTTTGCGTTGATTAAAAGAATTCATACTTTTACCGCAGATTTGGCCCGAACGGCATCGCGGAATTTTGCCGTTTCAGAATGCACATACTACTTCATGCATTATAATTTATGAAAATCCTGATTGCTGATGACCATTCCATCGTTCGGGAAGGAGTTAAACAAATTTTAAAATCATTGCCTGAGGTTACCCATATGGATGAGGCCTCCGACGGCAGCGAGGCCCTCCTGAAAATCAATACCGGAAGCTATGATCTTGTCATTCTCGACATTTCAATGCCCGTTCTGAGCGGACTTGATATTCTTCAGATCATCGGCAACAGGGATAATAAAACACCCATCCTGATACTGAGTTCACATTCGCAGGAACAATATGCAATCAGGGCCTTCAAGCTGGGTGCATCGGGGTACGTTTCAAAAGACAGCGCTTTCCAGGAACTCGTTACGGCTGTGCGTAAAATTGCCTCCGGCAGAAAATACGTTTCAACTGAATTTGCTGAAAAATTGTTGTTTTCTGATAACTCGAAAGGCACCGAAAATCTCCATGACGCCCTTTCCGAAAGGGAATTCCAGGTGATGATCATGCTTGCAAAGGGGCTGACGGTAAACGAAATTGCAGAAAAAATATTCATCACATACAAAACAGTAAGCACTTACCGTTCAAGGGTCATGGAAAAAATGGGTCTGCATAAGAATGCTGATCTTACCCTCTATGCCTTAAAAAACAACCTGATCGAATAGATGTTGTTGACGGCTTCTCCATTGCCAGTCAATGGCAGGGTTCCCTTCCTGCCGGATTAAAAGTCACATTTTTCAGCCTGAGATTATGTTTTTGTAGGGCAGCCTCCTACATGCTAATCAGCCTTCCTCTTACATTGATCCTCAACTCTTCTTACAATTGAAGATGCTTGTCGTATCTACCTTTACACCGTAGTTACAACAGGCAAATTTTAAATCGTGTAATCATGGAAAAATCAAAAATCAAACCGGTAAGGCAAATCAAAAATTTGCCGTTCGCCCTGGTCCTTTTAATGTGCCTGCCATTCACCATCAAGGGACAAAATTAACAGGTGAAGGCAGAAAATGTCGATTAAAAGCATAAACCCCGCTAATATATATGCTATGAAAACAAATGTACGAATCCTTGCCGTGATATTCTTTTTTATCGCGGTACTGTCAGCCTCGGGACAAGTGTCGCAAGTGCAATATGAAGTGATCTACAATCCCGCATCCTGTCTGTATGAGGCGCATGCCCATGTTATCGGCGCATCGCTTGCCTATCCTTCAACGATACCTTATCCGTCGAAATTTTCAGTAGTTGTTCCGGCTGCGATAAGCAACCTGGCATTCACCGTGGTGCAGAATGTGAATCCCCCGGGAATGTCGTGGTCACAGAGTAACAATATATATGAGCCTGCTGCCGCTCCCGGAAGTGACTTTCACGCATTTACCCTTTCTGGTGGGGGAGGAGGCAACGCTTACCCTTTGTTTGCAATGGGTACAGACATCCTGCTGTTCAAATTTTCGGTGCCAAATATTGCCTGCGAAAATAGCATCCGGTGCTTTATTAACGGAGTTGATCCCAATTCCGCGCAGCCCGGGATGGCTGGCCTTGACTTCTCTCAGGCATTCAAAACCTATCAGCCCGGTGTGTCGGGAGGTGTGAACAGGTATATTTCAAACACAGGCAACCCGGTGAGCCTGCCAATACCAGCAGCAACCTCCTCCGCTTCATTCTCCCCGGATGGCAGCATCCTGCAACTTGCAGCAACAGGCAGTTCGGTTCTCGGGTGTGACAATACGGTATCCTATAACTGGGCCGGCCCTGGCGGGTTCACTTCACCCGCTCAGAATCCGTCCGTTACAACGAACATTACTCCCGGAACCTACACGGTCACGGTGATGGATCACAACGGCTGCACAAATGCATCTTCCACGGTGGTGGCAGTTCCTGCGGGAAATGTGTCGGGCTACGTGGTATACGACAACGTTTCGGCAGAAGGCATCAACGGCGTTACGGTTGATCTGCGCAACTCATCCAATGTGCTCGTGGCTACGACGGTCACCGCAACCAATTCTGAAAGCGGCCAGCCGGGTTATTATTCCTTCAGCAGCATCGCCGGAGGGCCGGGTTACAAACTCAGCGGGACCTTCAGCGGCTCCTGGGGAGGAAACAACGGAACTGACGACTTAATCGTACAGCTGAATATCATCGGAACATATCCCCTCGCTGAGCTCAAACAGGTTGTTGCCGATGTTAACGGAAGCACCACGGTGACCGGCCTGGATGCGCTCTTCATCAAGTTGCGCACACTTGGCTCGGTAACCAATTACCCCGCAGGCGACTGGAAAATTTCGGAGGCGATTGTTGACCTTTCAGGATCCCCGGTTACCCAGGGCCTCACCGCGCTCTGCGTGGGTGATGTCAACGGCTCGTATTCCATGGGAGGTACAAAAGCAGCTGCATTCCTCTCGCTGGAGGAAGACGGTGTGATGACGGTGCCGGTTGGCGAATCATTCACCTACACCATCCGCAGCAGCAGTGCTGCCGACCTGGGCGCAATGACACTTTTCCTGAAATATGACCGGGACCGCTTCGAGGTGCTCGACCTCTCCAGTGCTGCAAATGACATGAAGTATGTGGCCGGCGACGGGAAGATCGCTATCGTATGGGCCGATACCAAACCACTGAATGTCAATGACGGTGATGTGCTTTTCAGCGTGAACATGAAGGTCAAAGAAAAGATCTCCGGATCCTCGCCCGTGTTCACCATCGGAGCCGGCAGCGAATTTGCCGATATCTCCGCGAACCCCTACGAAAACTTCAATCTGAAGGTGTCGAAAGTTCAAACGCCCGATGGTTCTCAGGCACTCAGCATGGGCAACTACCCCAACCCGTTTGTCAATTCAACCTCCATCACATATACACTGCCTGCTTCGGGGCATGTAAGGCTGGTTCTCATGGACCTCGTCGGGAATACGATCCGTACCCTCGCCGACAGGGAAGAGAATGCAGGCGTGCATAACCTTTCAGTGGATGCGGCTGCCCTGCAGCTTGCCCCGGGAGTGTACCTGTACAGGATGACATACGACAATGCCGGTTCCACGGTGGTAAAGGCTCAGAAAATGGTGGTCACCCGCTAGCATTCGGATCGGATTGCCGGTGTGTTCATAGAAATACCAGGTTAATAATCATCAGGGAGGTCAGGTCGTCAAACGACCTGACCTCCTTTTTTTTTGTTCAGAATTTCATCAAACGTATAATCCCTCACAGCTCACCGTATTTATCCGTGCCGGAGGCGAGTAATTATTTAGAACCGATCAGGTATTCCTTCTCTTTGATATTCGCCGTTCCATTCGTTTCTTTGTACTTTCACAATAAAGGGTTAATGAAAACATCCGGCGAAGCAAATTTCACCTATCCATTGAAACTTGAGGGAAATGGAATCAAACTTTTAGTGCCTGAGATTTCAGACCTTCTGTGCATGAAACTCAGGTTCCTCATCACGGAGGTCAGCCAGATCAGGGTTATAATTCCCTTTACCAGCCGTGCACGCTTGCTCAGGCTGCTCAACTACGAGTCTGATTGCATTCTTTTGACAGATTACAAATGGCTCAGCAATCTGGGCTTGTATGAAACAGCCAGCCTGCTCGCGAAAAATCCTCATTTAAGGATGCTGGTTTTCATGCGGCAACAGGACATTCCAATGACAAGGGAACTGTACCGCACGGGGGTGCACGGACTTTTTTCCAATGCAGTTCTGCTGAATGAATTCCGGATGGGGCTCGAAAGGATTTCCCGTGGTGAGACCTTCTATTCTCAGGATGTCGTGTTCCGGCTTCTGAGCCACAAGTCCGGCGCCGGAGAGGCGCAAAGCAGACCTATAAAAATGACACAGCTGGAACAGGAAGTTGTCGTGCGCATTTTGAAGGGAAATTCCAACGCGGATATCGCTGCCGGCCTCTCGATGACCACGCGTGCCGTGGAGATATCAAGGTCACGGCTGAACCGGAAGTTTCAAATGGCTGACGTCTCGGAGCTGATTCACGCAATGAGCCAGGAACCCGAATTTGTTCCTTACGAAATGGAGATTCCCACCGAAAATGGAGATAATGGTCTTATATTCACAGTTTACCGCAGGTAATAAAATATATTTGTCATGAACATCCTATTCATTCACCACAAGCCCGATATCCACTCTGAGGTGGTTAATTACCTGGTCAGTCCGATGGATACCTGTTTTTTCTCTCGGAATACAACTGAAACGATTAAAGTGCTTGGTGATCACCAGGTTGACCTGGTAATCATGATCATCACCAACATCCGCGATGCTGCCGTTTTGAAGTACATCAACGACAATCACAGCGAGCTTGAAGTGTTGCTGGTGGCAGACGAAGAATACGATGAGATCATCACCCTGTTCTGCGACTCCCAGTATACCATCTGCAGGCTGCCCCTTGAACTCAAGTTGCTGCTCACAAGGAGTGACACTGCGCCTGCAGCCCGCCTGGCGCAGGATAAAACCGGTGATATAGAGTCACAGCAGGTGCTGAAAACCTGACCCCGTGTCAGCGGAAAGATTCCTTCCTGATTGTATTGGACAGGCAAAATAATCTGCTTTTGTCCGATATCCTTTTTATTACTATTTTTGGCCTGATGAAAATCAGCCATTGGTTATATCGGAAACAGGATGATGGTTCACCGATCGTTATAATGCGGACCATGATGTGGGTATTCGCCATGTTATTGGTGATCAGGTGTTCATCTCCCACTGCAGAGAAAAAAAATGACCAGGCATTCGACTCCCTGGTCCGGGTGGTCAACGTGAAACTTAAAACCAATGCCGACAGTGCGCTGCAGGCTTCTGCGATACTGTATAAATTAACGACAGGAACACAGGATGCCGCACAGGTTTATGAAGCGGCACTGCTCAGGGGGAAGGCATTCCAGGCAACCGGCATGAATGATTCTGCATACCGGTATTATTCCGGCATGCGTAAAATGGCTTTTCTGTTGAACGATACCGCACGTATTCTTCAGACCTGCCATATACTTGGAAGTCTTTTTTATGAGATGAGTTCCACCGATTCAGTCGCATTCTGGTACGAAAAAGGGTTGATCCTTGCCAGTGTTTCGAAAGACACCGTGTACCAGGCCGTATTTTCTACCAACATGGGCCTTTATTACGACCAGAAAGGTGAGTTGGGCCGCGCCATGAAGTGTTTTACGGAGAGTGCGCGCTACTACGAAAAATTAGACGATTCCGTGAATATTGCACAGGTATACCGTAACATTGCGAGCATCTTCGTCACCCAGGGCCTGTATCAGCAAGCCATTCAATTTTATCACAGGGCCGTTCCATTAAACATGAAACTTGGCAATGATGTGGAGGTGGGAATTGATTATACAAACCTGGCCGTTGCGTTCATGATGATCTCTTCCGACTCCGCCGGTTATTATTACAAAGCGGCAATGACGATCATGGCTTCAAAGGGTTCTGTTTCCAACCTTCTGCCGTTGAAATTCAACTATGCCAACTACCTGTCAAGACTTGGCCGGAGCAATGAGGCTGAAAGAACCTACCAGGAGGTTTTGCGGATAAGCAGGACAAACAATGTTTTGAAGGGGCAGATATACAGCCTGAACAACCTGGCAAACTGCGCTACAAGAGGCAAGGATGGTCTGAAAGCCAACCAGTTATTCCGGGAAGCGATTCAACTGGCAGGAAATAATAAACTTTCCGCCGACCTCCTTGTTTTATACCGTGAGGCGTTTCAATGCAACCTTGAACTTCGCAATGTCGATCTGGCCGGGGTCTATTTTAAACAATGGGACCATCTGAACGACAGCCTGAAGACCATCGAACAGCGGGATGCCGTGTTGAAATACCAGGCTCTTTACGAGACCCAGGTGCTTGAAACGAAAGTGAAAGACCTGAACTCCGAATCCAGGCTGCAAAGGTCGCGTACCATCATCATCGCTTTAATATTACTGGCATTGCTGCTCCTGGTATCAGCCCTCGTTATTCTTCTCTTTTTCCGGAACCGGCAAGCCAACCAGAAAAGAACGCTGGCTGAACAACAGGCGCTCCATTCAGAACAGGAAAAACTGCTGAAACAGGCTGACCTGGATTTGAAAACACTTGAGCATCAGCTTAAAGAGGATGAGGTGGAGCGGCTTGAACTGGAGGTGAACCTCAGGGAAAACGACCTGGTATATCAGTCGCTGATCACCACCGAGCTGAACCATGTGAACCGGTCGGTACAGGAGAAACTGGGGCCGTTTCAGTACCGTTTCCCTAAAAAGGCCGACCAGGAAGAATTTGGTCAGTTGCTGTCGGAAATCATACGCGAGTCGTCAAAGAACCCGATGAACGAATTCGAGGTCATGTTTAAACAGATGCATGGTGGATTTTCGGAAAAATTGCTTGCCCTCTGCCCCGATTTTTCGCGCAGCGAACTTCAGATATGCGGTTTGTTACGATTAAATCTTTCCTCAAAAGATGTTGCACGGATTGCAAATCTTTCTGTGGCTACCGTAGAAATTACCCGCCATCATATCCGAAAAAAACTTTGCCTTGATCAGAAGGAGAGCCTCACCAGCTATCTTATCCAGATTTAACACACCCTCTCTCCACTTTTACTTTTCCTTAATAAAATTTGTAATCAGCACATTGTCAGTTGCATAAGCAACTGGCAAAATGGGGCATTTTACTGTCATTCCGGACCTAAATATCAATAAATCAGATTTTTAGTGTGTTGTGTAAAGGAGAATACAAAGTTATACTGCCTCCGTACCCTAACATTGCATCCATTGTTGCCTTATTTTTGAGGTATTCCTTTAAAGTAACCCGATGCAAAAAGAAACTACCCCATTAACCATTGTTCTCATCGCTGATAACAATGATGAACATTACCTGCCGATGGAAGAAATATTACTGCAGGAAGGATATGCTGTTGAACGTGTTCGTTCAAGCGAAGATGCAATGCTGCGTTGTTCAGCGCTCCCTCCCGTTCGCATTGCGCTGGTTGACGCGAGTCTGCCGGGAAAAAACGGCCATCTGCTCACCCGGCACCCTCGCCCGGCCAATGATCCCCCGCTGACATTTATCCTCCTTTCGGGTTTTAGCATGGCTGCCGTGTCGCTGGCCCTTGCCTGGGGCTGCAAGGAGTTTTTATCCAAGCCTGTGGGCAGGGATGAACTGCTGGCGGTGGTAAAAAAATGGGCCAAAGCCGGAAATTGAAGTTATCCAAAAAATATTTAGCATTTACAACCTGTAATCCGATAACCATGAACACATTAAAACAATTATTGAGAATCGCCCCGGCGGAATTACGGCCAGGCAGGAGTCTTCCTTATTTGTTTTTACTGGGATTTGCTTTTTTGCTCTGTTGTCATGATGCGGCAAATGCACAATCGGTATTGTACCTGAAAGGGGCTTCGCCGGTTTGTGCGGGCACCAGCACTACACTGGGGGTCAATGTTGATGGCGGCTATCTGCCTTATACAGTGGTCTACAGCAATGGTGTCAGCAATTTCACGGTTACGAATTATCACAGCGATGATATAACCGGTGATGATCCGATTACCGTTACCCCTGCCTCCACCACGATCTATAGCCTGGTAAGCGTGACCTTCGGTAGCAGTATTCCTTTGCCGGTAAGTGCCGCAACGGTTACGGTTACGGTAAATCCTTTGCCCTCAGGCCTGAACATCACAACCAATCCCGTGGCCCCGGTATGCCCGGCCGTTAATTTCACCATCTCGGCAACTGCGACGAACGGCAGCACTTTTCAACTCTGGAATGCCGCAAATACAACCCTGATCGGAACCATGCCCTATACAACAAACATCAGCAGTTCCACATCCTACTATGTCAGGGCGATTGGCAGCCTCACACCGGCCTGTACCACGTCCGTGGCAACCTCGGTGACCATTGACAATGTAAAACCGGCCATCACCTGCCCGGCCAGTCAGAATCTGAACACCAATGCCGCGAGTTGCAGCGCCACCCTGCCCGACTATGCAACAGGTGCAACCGTCAGCGACAACTGCACGGCATCGGGTTCCATCGTAAAAACACAAAGCCCGGCTTCCGGGACAACCCTGTCGGGCGGCCATAATTCCACCCAGCTGGTAACCCTCACGGCCACCGATGCAAGCGGAAACTTTCAAACCTGTTCGTTCACGGTAACCGTGAAAGATAACCAGAACCCGACCATTGCCTGTCCGTCGAATATTGCGGTGAACAATACCACGGGATCATGCCTGGCAAATGTTGCCGTGCCGGCACTTACTTTCGGCGACAATTGTTCCTCAACCATCGCCTGGACCAAATCCGGCGCCACCAGCGCCAGCGGCAGCGGGCAAATGGGCACCCAGTCATTCAACAAGGGTGTGACAACTGTCATCTTTACGGCAACCGACGTTGCCGCCCACACTGCCACCTGCAGTTTTACCGTAACCGTAACGGATAATGAGCCGCCGGCAATCACCTGTCCTTCAAACATTTCCGAAAATACGGCCGCCGGAGTTTGTACAAAAAGCGTTGCAGTCCCTGACGCTATCTACAGGGACAACTGCGCAGGTTCAACCCTTGCCTGGACCATGAGCGGCGCCACTACCGGCAGCAGCTCCGGCCAGGTCGGAACCCAAACCTTCAACAAAGGGGTCACCACGATCGCCTACGTTGTTTCAGATGCCGCAGTCCCGGCCAATACGGCTGCCTGCCAGATGACGGTGACGGTTGCCGATCATGAAAACCCGGTCATTGTCAACCTCCCGTCGAATATTGTGGTCAGCAATGACAACAATGTGTGCGGAGCCGTCGTGACATGGACTGAGCCAACAGCAACCGACAATTGCACCGGGCAAAGCATCAGCCAGACCGGCGGCCCGGCAAGCGGATCGACATTTCCGATCGGAACCACAACCATCACCTACACGGCCACTGATGCCTCATCAAATACCAGCACCGGGAGCTTTACCGTGAAGGTGAATGACACTCAGCTGCCACTCATATCATGTCCGTCGGACATCACAGATGTTGCGACCAGCGGAACATGCAGCAAGGTGGTCGCCTATACCGCACCGGTTGGCACCGACGTCTGCTCCGGCGCCTCCACGACGCAGATCACCGGGCTTGCCAGCGGATCAAGCTTCCCTGTGGGAGTTACGACCAACACCTTCCGGGTTACCGATGCCTCCGGAAATACGGCTTCCTGCAGCTTCACCGTGACCATTACCGATACGGAAGCCCCCGTGCTCTCCGATTGCCCGGCCAGCATCACCCAGGCGAATGACAACAACCTGTGCAGCGCCGCGGTTACCTGGACCGAACCGACAGCAACGGACAACTGTACGGCATCGGGGAGCATCACCTGGACAAAGTCGCACACGCCGGGTTCCACATTCCCGGTTGGAACCACTACCGTGACGTATGTTGCCACCGATGCCTCGGGCAACGGCAGTTCCACCTGCAGTTTTACCGTGACCGTGAATGACACCCAGAAGCCCGTCATCACGGGTTGCCCGGCAGACATCACCCGCACGACCACCACCGGCCAATGTACGGCTGCTGTGTCGTGGACTGAACCCACCGCCACCGACAACTGCACCCCTTCCGGGAGCCTGGTCTGGTCAAAATCACACACCCCGGGATCAACCTTCCCGCTGGGAACAACGACCGTAACCTATACTGCGACAGATGCAGCCTTAAATACAAGCAGCACGTGCAGTTTCACGGTTACGGTTACCGATAACCAGAAACCTGTCATCACCGGGTGTCCATCCAACATAACTGCTAATACATCAAGCGGATCCTGCAATGCTGTTGTTTCCTGGACGGAACCGGAAGCCACCGACAACTGCACAGCCCCGGGGAGCCTTATCTGGTACAAGTCGCACACCCCCGGTTCAACATTCTCCGTCGGAACAACCACGGTCACCTACACGACCACGGATACCAACGGGAATACCAGCATCCCGTGCAGTTTTACCGTTACCGTTTCCGATAACGTTCCTCCTGTCGCAACCTGCAAAAATGCAACCATTAGTCTGAACGGTTCCGGTATTGCAACACTAGCCGTATCGGACGTGAACAATGGTTCATCCGATAACTGCACTGCATCCGGGAGCCTGATCATCACCCTGAGCAAGACAAGTTTCAACTGCACGAACAAGGGCGCCAACACGGTGGTTATGACCGTAAAGGATGCCGCAAACAACCAGAGCACATGCACATCCACCGTTACCGTTGCTGACAATACGCCGCCGGTGATGACCGCGACGGCCGGAACCGTTACCTCGTCCATCGGCATGAGCACTGGTGTTTGCTATTACCTTGTCAACGGATCCATCTTTGACCCGGTTGTTTCCGACAATTGCCAGGGAACCGTCATGTCATATACAGTATCCGGGGCGACAACGCTTTCGGGAACCGGTACCCTGGCGAACCAGCACCTGCCTGCAGGTGCCAGCCTTATTACCTGGACCGCCACGGATGCCAGCGGCAATGCGGCGACATCAACGCTGTCGTTTACCAAAACGGTTTCCGACAACCTGGCCCCCGTGATCTCTGCCAAAACCAACCAGAGCCGCTATACCAATACCGATTGCGGATATACAGCCGTAAGCGCCGAATTTGATGTAACCGTCACCGAAAACTGCACGGTGACCTCGCAAACCTACGCCCTTTCCGGTGCCACAACCGCCAGCGGAAGCGGCACAACCATTAACGGCATCGTATTCCTGAAAGGGACCACTACGGTCAAGTGGGTCGCCAGCGACGGAACCAACGCCAGCACGCGTACCTTCCAGGTGACTGTTACGGACAATGTCAATCCCACGATCACGCCATCGTCCATGTCCAATATCAGCACGAATGTCGATGCCGGCCATTGTTATGCAACAGTGACATGGGCTACGCCGGTAGCCGCTGACAATTGTACGGGGTTTACGTTCGCCCAGGTTCTCGGATCTTCGTCCGGGAGCTATTTCCCGGTCGGGACAACGCCCATCAGGTACCGCGCAACCGATGCTGCCGGAAACATTACCAATCTCGATTTTTCGGTCATCGTTACCGACAATACACCGCCTTCGATCTCCTGCCCGGGAAGTTCATTCGCGAAAACCGCCGGTTCGGGCGTTTGCTATTATACGGTGAGCGGTACGGAGTTTGACCCGACCGTCACCGACGGATGTACCTTTACGCTGACCAATTCGTTCGACAATTCAGCCACCCTGGCGTCCAAACACATCCCCACAGGAATCAATGCCATTGTATGGACCGCTACCGACAACGGCGGCAATACTTCAACCTGCGCGATCGTGGTTACCGTAACCGATGAGCAGATTCCCACCTGTACGCAGCCCACCGGGAACTATGCCCGCTCCACCGACCCGGGCGGATGTTACTATACCATTCCCGGCAATGAGTTCGATCTCAGCAATATTCACGACAACTGCGCAACCAATACGCCTACCTGCGTGGTGACCAGCAACGGTGCGTTTGTTTTATCATCTTCCGGTGGTTCCCTGGCCGGGAAGACGCTGGACAAAGATGCCGATCATCCCTATTCCGTATTGTGGACCCTCACCGATGCCAGCGGCAATTATGCAACCTCCGCCGCGTTTACCGTCACGGTAACCGACAACCAGCCGCCATCGTTCGTTTGCAATGGAAACGTTTCCAGGGACATCCAGACAGGCTTGTGCACATACACCGTGAGCGGTGCTGAATTCGACCCCGCAAGCCTGACCGATAACTGCACCGGAAGCCTGGCTGTTGCGTATACCCTGGACGGGGCAGCGGGTGCGACCGCCACCATTGCAGGCACAGTCCTCGCGGTGGGCGTGCATCCCGTGGTGTGGACGGTGACGGACGTGAGCGGCAACACGGCCGCGTGCAACTTCAATGTCACCGTTGTTGACCCGGTATTCCCGACCATTTCGCCGACAATCACCGACCAGGAGAGGAATGCACCATCCAATGTCTGTTTTTACAAAACCGTGGGAACCGAATTTAACCCGACCGTGTCGGATAATTGTGGCGTGCCAACGCTGGTAAACAACCAGACCGGCACTGCGACCCTTGCGGATTTTGAATTCCCTGTCGGAATCACCGTGGTGGTGTGGACTGCCCGGGATGTTGCAGGCAATGTGACCACCATGCAATACCAGGTTACGGTGCATGACATTACACCCCCGTCGTTCAGCCTGGACGCCACGGCAACCAAAAACACCTCCAGTTCAGCCTGTTATTATACAACCTCAGGCACCGAATTTGATCCGTACAACATTCACGACAACTGTACGCCTGGGAATTTTTCCGTTGTCAACAATTACAACAATTACAAATCACTCGCCTATGTGCAGTTCCCGACAGGAACCACAAACGTATTGTGGAGCGTTTCCGATTATTACGGCAACACAACCACTAGCGTTATTGCAGTGACCGTGACCGATAATGTACTGCCGGTCATCACCTGCCCGGGAAGCGCCTACACACGTGTGGTGGACCAGGGCCAATCGTATTATACGGTGGGAACCGGCGAATTCAAACCGGCTGCAACGGATAACTGTTCCTTTACCTATATAAACAGTTTCAACAGTACATCAAGCCTGAACGGTGCGCACCTCACCGCAGGCGCGCACAACATTCTCTGGACCGCCACGGATGCATCGGCCAATGTAGCAACCTGCATGGTAACCGTAAACGTGGTAACCGATCTCTATCCCGCCATCACGTGCGTGGGCGATCAGCCGATGTTTAATACGACAAGCAGTTGCAGCTATACTGTGTCCGGAACGGGATTCAACGCAACATCCACTACGGCCGGGGCGACACTGACCTTTGTCACCTCGCCGGTATTGGCGGTGAAACCGGGCTCCCCATCCTCGCTGAACGGCGC
This sequence comes from bacterium, assembly GCA_037141055.1. Taxonomy (GTDB): domain Bacteria; phylum Bacteroidota; class Bacteroidia; order Bacteroidales; family FEN-979; genus CAIVAT01. The sequence goes on from JBAXDH010000059.1 coordinate 15,047, forward strand.
CATATTCCCCATCGGCACCACCCTGGTGACCTGGACGGCGTCGCAAACCATCGCCGGCACGGTTTATACCAACACCTGCAGTTTTTATGTGGTTGTGACAGACGATGAGCATCCGGTGATCACCCCGCCGGCAGATGTAACGCTTTATACCAGTGTATCATCGTGCTGGGTTTCAAGTTCACTCACCGCTCCAGTCGTCACTGACAATTGCGGCGTGCTGTCCATTACCAGCGATCAGCCGGGAACCTATTATAAAGGAGTTACGAATGTTCACTGGATTGCTGAGGACATTCATCAGAATCTCACTTACTATACCCAGCAAGTCACGGTGATTGATGACGACGGCCCGCTGATGTCCTGCCCTGCCTCGTTTTGCCGTCAGAAAGATTCACTGCAGTCCTATTATACGGTGAATGGCCATGAGTTTGATCCCTGGGGAACCTGGGACTGTTCAGGCATAACAAGTGTCCTCAATAACTATAATGGTTCATTTACGCTGAATGGAGCACAACTCCAGGTTGTCAATAGTCCGTTCTCGGTTATCTGGACTGCCACGGATGCCGTGGGTAACACCTCCACCTGCAGTATCTCCATCACCATAAACAGCAGCGATCCTCCGCCGGTGACCTGCCGCGGCAATGAAGAGCGAAACACCAGTACAGGCACCTGTTTTTACACGGTTTCCTGGCCAGACCTGGATGTATCATCCACCGCCACCGCACCCGCTCCAAGTCTCACATATGTAATCTCACCCTCCCTTCCTGCAGGGAACCCTTATCCCGTTACCAATCCTCCGTCGAACACCACACTGGCCGGTGCGGTTTTCCCGGCAGGAACCTACACCATCACCTGGACTGCAACTTCCGGCTCGGATGTAAACACCTGCTGTTCCTATACCCTCACCGTTCATGACAACCAGGTTCCTGTAATTACTTCATGGCCGGCTGATATATCCGTAAGTGCAGGTTCAGGCTGCTATGCCACAGGAATCGATGTCGGAACCCCTGTAGCCACCGACAACTGTACTTCGCTGACATATGTGGCTAGCCCGGTGACATCCGGGTCAACCAATTTTCCCATTGGTGTCACTTCAATATACTGGAGGGTTTATGATACATACGGCAATTATATCGACCACACCCAAACCGTCACGGTAACCGACAATGTCGCCCCGGTAATTACCTGCCCGGCGGATCGTTTTTATCGTGAGTCCAACAATCCCTCTGTAGCGTACTATACCGTTATTGGTACTGAATTCACCCCGGCGGTGACTGAAAATTGTACCCTCTCTTCTTACAAGAACAGTAAAACCAGTACCATGTATCTGAATGGCACCCAGCTTGCCTGGGGCGATCATGCCATTTTGTGGACCGCCACCGATGTAAGCGGCAATACCGCCACCTGCATGGTCAATGTAACCGTGGTTGAATCGTTCCATCCTGAAATCTCCTGCGTGTCGAACACCGGTTTTTATGCCGCTGCCAATGCCTGTACCTACACGGTTTCGGGAACGGCGCTCGATGCCGTATTTACCTCCGCCACCACTGTTGCGGGCCGAACCCTCACGTATGCACTTACGGGCGTAACCACGGGTAGCGGCACCTCCCTGGATGGCGTTGCCTTCAACCTGGGAACCACCACCGTTACCTGGACTGCCAGGCAAACCATCGGGGGAACGGAATACACCAGCACGTGCAGCCACGAGGTCGTGGTATCGGATAATCTTCCACCCGTCATAAACCCGGTGCCATCGACCGTGACGTTCGGCGTCGATCCAGGCTATTGCACCAAAACCACCACCCTGTCGAATCCTGTCGCCACGGATAATTGCACGCTCCAGACCAGCCTGATCATAACAAACGATGCTCCCAGCCCTTTTTTAATGGGTACCACCAACGTACGATGGGAGGTGTCTGACCTGAATGGAAATTCCACCGCATTCATACAGCAGGTGATCGTCAATGACGACCAGGGGCCCGTGATTTCAAACTGCCCGGGTTCAGCTCAAACTGCATCTGCTTCCGGAAGCAACTGCGCGGCGGTTGTTACCTGGCCGGCGCTCATCTCCACCGATGCGTGCAGCGGCGTGAAAAGCTTTACGACCAATTATGCCCCGGGAACCCTGTTCATTGCCGGGACCACCCACGTGGTTTATACGGCAACCGATTACAAGGATAACGTTTCCACGTGCGGATTTGATGTCATTGTTGTTGATGCCGATCCGACCGTTTCCTGCGTGGGAAACAAGACCAGGAGTGCCAATTCGGGTGTGTGTTCATACCAGGTGCTTAACAATGAATTTGACCCGACCGCTTATGCCGACAATTGCAGCATCAAGACCGTGACATGGAGTTATGTGGATGCGGTGTCTCACTTAACAATTACAGGTTCCAACACACTTTCGGGGACTGTGATCAGCAGGGGACACGGAGTAGGAACAACAGGCCAGATACCGATCACCTGGACCGTAACCGATTACAGCGACAACCCGGCAACCTGCTCCTTCATCCTCACCATCCAGGACCTTGAGCCGCCGAACATTACCGTTCCCGCAAACCAGGTACGCTACGTTGACAATAATAAAAATTATTATACCACCGTGGGCACCGAGTTTGATGATGCCGGTGCCACAGATAACTGCGGGATTGTGAGCAACCTGGAAAACGGGTATCATGTCTCTACCCTGGCCGGCGTAAAACTGTATATCGGAGTGAACCCCATCGTATGGTATGCAACCGATGACGCGGGTAACACGAGTCAGCAAAGCTTTTCTGTGACCGTTTACGACGATGAGCCGCCCGTCAAACTGACTTCTGCCACCAATACAACCGCCAACACCTCAGGTTCATGCAGTGCGGCGGTGAATTACACGGCCCCGACATTCATTGATTACGGCACCACCCCGGCAGCCCTTACCATTACGATCAGTCCGGCGGCAGCGGTGCCCGGATACACCTTCCCGGTGGGTGTAACCCCGGTTACCTATACTGTTACAGACAGTTACGGGAATACCCAGACCAACATGTTTAACGTTACCGTTACCGACATTCAAAACCCGTCCATTACCTGTGTCAGTGGTTCGCCGTTCAACAAGCTTGCTGATAACGGCAAAGCCTACTACTCCCATGCAGGAACAGACTTTGATCCGACCGCTTTCAGCGACAATTGCGCGGTGACACTTACAAACAACTATTACGGGACCACGACACTCAGCGGGGCGACCTTCCCGGTTGGCACAACCCCGGTAACGTGGACAGCGACGGATGCCAGCCTGAACACGGCGACCTGCATGATCGAGGTGATTGTAACCGACGATCAGGTTCCTTCGATTTCAAGTTGCCCGGGGTCATCGGTTGCCCAGGATGCCGATGCGGGAAAATGCTATTTTACGATCCCCGGATCGGAATACGATCCGTACGGATTTTCTGACAATCAGGGTTTGTCGAAACTTACCTACCAGTTAGGAAGCGGGGCGGAAGTCGGAACCGACCTGACCACCACCCTGGCCGGGGCCCAGATACCTGCTGGAACATCCGGCACTCCGACCACCACGGTTACCTGGCGCCTGACAGACGTCAGCGCGAATGTTGCTACCTGCCAGACGGTGTTCACCGTCACCGATCCTCAACTGCCCCAGGTGGTCACGGTGTCGAATCAAACCCGCAGCACCGATGCCGGGCAGGCGGATTACACTGCAAAGACAGGAGATAACTGGAACCCAACCGTTACGGATAATTGCGAAGTTTTATCGTATGTTTACCAGGTTGACGGCGGCTCCGTCATGGGCAGCGGAACCAGCACGACCATTGTGGGTCAGCATTTTGCGGTTGGCACGCACGACGTTCTGTGGACTGCCACCGATATCCATGGAAATACAAACTACGGAAGCTACCAGGTGACGGTTACCGACGATGCGGTTACGACCATCGTGTGCAACGCCATCACGGTTCAATTGAGTGCGCTGGGCAATTACACCCTTACGTCCGGAAACATTGCAGCAATTGCAGCCGGATCAAGCGATCCGAATGGAATTGCCAGCACCACGGTGACTCCCGATGCCTTCACCTGCAGCAATGTCGGGGTGAACCCGGTCCTTCTGACGGTTACCGACAACTATGGCAATGCCGCCACCTGCAGTGCGAATGTGACCGTGCAGGATGTCACGCCGCCGGGCGCCGTTTGCCAGAATATCACCATACAACTGGACGGTTCCGGGCAGGCAACGATCCTGCCGGCCCAGCTGGACAACAATTCGACGGATGCCTGCGGCATCAAGAGCCTGGCAGCCAGCAGGACAAGCTTTACATGCACCGACTTCGGGGCAATTCCTGTTATTCTTACAGTTACCGACAATAACGACAACACCGCGACCTGCACCGCCACGGTCACGGTGGAGGACAACATTCTGCCATCGGCTGTTTGCACCCCCATCACGGTCTACCTGAATTCATTGGGAACCTACACCGTGACAGAATCGGATGTCAATGCCCTTTCGGCCGGTTCCACGGATAACTGCGTCCTTGTCAAGACAGTGACACCTTCCACGTTTGACTGTTCCCCGGTAGGGGCAAACGCTGTTACCCTGAGGGTTACCGATCCCCGCGGAAATTTTGTCGAATGCAGCACCACCATCACAGTGGTGGACAACATCGCGCCTGAAGTTCACTGCCAGGATATTACGGTACCTCTCGACGGTACCGGCCATGCGACCATCACCGCCTCGCAGATCGACAACGGGTCGACCGATGCCTGCGGCATTGCAACCCGAACTGCCGGTAAAACGGCCTTCACCTGTGCCGACAAAGGGCCGAACACGGTAATGCTCACGGTTACCGACGTAAACGGCAATGCTGCCACCTGCAACTCAACGGTGACCATTGCGGATGTAACGGCTCCCGCAATTACCTGTGTTCCGGCCAAAGCTGTCAATACCGATAACAATGTTTGCACATATACCCATGCGGGAACTGCCTGGAATGCAACGGCAACCGACGGCTGCACCACCATTGCCAGCCTGACCTATGCCCTGTCGGGTGTAACCTCTGCTGTCACCGTTTCCAACACCACGCTGGCCGGCCAGGTATTCAATAAAGGAACCACGACCGTGTTATGGACCGCCACCGACGCATCCGGTAACACGGCGACCTGTTCGTTTACGGTGAATGTCACCGATGCACAGGTGCCCACCGCCCTTTGCCAGAACCTGACCATTCAGCTCGACGCTACAGGAAATGCAGGTATTACGGCAGACCAGGCCAACAATGGTTCATCCGATAATTGCGGCATCCAGGGTATTGCTGTAAGCAAAACTGCGTTCACCTGTGCCGACCGGGGTGTAAATCAGGCTGTTTTCACGGTCACCGACCTCAGCGGGAACACCGCAACGTGTCCCTTCACCGTAACCGTTCAGGATCTGATCAGCCCGGTGGCGCAGTGCAAGGACATCACGGTTCAATTGAATGGAGCAGGATCTGCAACCATAACGGGGACAGATGTTGACAACGGTTCTACCGATAATTGCAGCATTACAGCCAGGAGCGTCAGCCAGGGCAGTTTCAGCTGTTCCAATGTGGGAACGCCGGTTGTGGTGGTGCTCACCGTTTCCGACGCGGCCGGCAATACCGCCTCCTGCTCATCAACGGTTACCGTGGAGGATCACATCGCCCCGACGGCAAATTGTAAAAATATTTCCGTTTCGCTGGACGGCAGCGGCAATGCTTCAATTACTGCAGATGATATCAACAATGTCTCCTCCGATGCCTGCGGCATCCTGTCCCTGGCAGCCAGTAAGACTTCATTCACCTGTGCTGACCGAGGGCCGAACACCGTGATTTTAACCGTCACCGATGTCAACAGTAATGTGGCAACCTGCAATTCAACTGTTACGGTGAATGATGTCATCAAGCCAACGATTACCTACTGTCCGGGCAACCAGTCCGTGAACACGGCAACGGGCGCATGCACCTATACCCATGGGGATGATACGTGGAACGCGACAGCAACGGATATCTGCGGCGTCACTTCGCTGACGTATGTTCTCACCGGCCTTACGACCGGCACAGGCACCACATTAAGCGGCGTTACCCTAAACAAGGGGATCACCACGGTGACCTGGACCGCCTCGGATGCATCCTTGAACAGCCAGACGTGTGCCTTTACGGTTACCGTAACGGATAACCAGGATCCGGTGGCGATCTGTAAGACCGCCACGGTTTACCTCGACAGAACCGGGAACATTACGGTTGTGCCTGCCGATATCGACAACACCTCCACGGATAATTGCGCCATTACCACGTACAAGGTTTCGAAAGATGGTGCAACCTACAGCAGTTCAGTTTCATATGCCTGCGCCGACATCGGTTCACCCGTGATCTACCTGCAGGTAACGGATGCTGCACTGCATACGTCCACCTGTTCGACAACCGTTACCATCGCCGACAACCAGGGCCCGACAGTTGATGCCGACGACCTTACCAATCTTGCCAATGTTACAGACAATACAAAATGCTATTACACCCACACCGGGACCGGCTGGGATCCGACTGACAATTGCGGCACCGTGAGTTCATTGTCTTATGAACTCACCGGGGCAACCACCGCCACGGGAACCACGCCTGCCACTTTAAACAATGTGGCCTTCAACAAAGGGACCACCCTGGTTACCTGGACCGCCACCGATAACAACGGGAATACCGCAACGACGGCGTTCAGCGTGGTGGTTACCGACAACCAGGATCCTGCGTTTACCGCCTGTTCGGGCAATATTACGCAAAGCGTTTCAACTGCAGGTGATGCCTCGGCGACCGTTTCAACGATAACCGCGCCAACCTATTCAGACAATTGCGCCGTTACCGGGTTAAGCTGGAGCATGACCGGTGCAGGCGTGGTTGATCCCGCCAATGCAACCGGAACGGTTCCAAGTCCTGTTTCAGGGTCTGCTAATCCTCTGAACAACATAGCCTATAAACTGGGAACAACAACGGTAAAGTATACCGTAACCGATGCGGCCGCTCGAACGGCAACCTGCAGTTTCCTGGTAACCATCAACGCGCAGGCGACCAATGCCGTTACTGTTACGCCACTCGCGCTGACCACCACGGAGGCAACCGGGGCAACGCATACGGCAACCTTCACCGTGAACCTCACGGCGGCACCAACCGGAACCGTTAAGTTTGATGTCGTGAGCAGCGACGAAACGGAGGGAACTGTTTCTACAAGCCTGCTTACCTTCAATGCCGGCAACTACAGCACTCCCCAGACGGTAACCGTGACAGGTGTTAATGAGTACGTGCAGGACGGGAATATCACCTATCCCATCTATATTACCAACAATGCCTCCACCGATCCGCTTTCGGGGTATAAAGATGTAAACCCCGATGATGTATATGTGACCAATATTGACAACGATATGGCCGGGGTCACCGTGTCGGCGATCAGCAACCCGACGTCCGAAAATCTCGCGACGGCGACCTTCACCATGAAGCTGAACTCGCAACCCACGGATGATGTTTCCTTTACGTTAGCCTGCAGCGATGCCACCGAAGGCGAAATCACCAGTACAACCACCCTCACCTTCACTTCGGCAAACTGGAACACAAACCAGACCGTGACCGTGAGAGGCAAAAATGACCTGATCGTCGACGGAACAGTTGCATATTCGATCGGCATCAGCAACGGCACTTCAACGGATGTTCTTTACAATAACCTGTTTGCCACATCCGTGGCCGTCACCAATACAGACAACGATGTGGCCGGCATTACGGTCACACCGGTTTCACTCACCACCACCGAAGCAAGCGGCGCCGGAAACACGGCAGCCTTCACCGTGGTTCTGACCAGCAAACCGGCGACAGACGTTGCAGATTATGTCGTTGTGGTGGATGTAGCCAGCAATGACGCGACGGAAGGAACGGTTTCCGCTTCTTCGCTTACATTTACCGCAGCCGACTGGAACGTACCGCAAACGGTAACCGTTACCGGCGTGGATGACCTTGTTGTGGATGGAAATATCACTTACAGCGTTGTAAACACCGTCAACACGAGCGGCACGACCGATCCGAATTATGATCCGCTGAATCCTGCGGATGTTTCGGTTACCAACACGGACAATGATGCAGCAACACTGGCAATCACGGATGTGAGCCAGGATGAATTGAACAGCGGTACATCGAATTTTGTGTTTACCGTTACGCAGTCGGGGGCGGATGTGGTCGGTTCCTACACTGTAACATGGTATACCCAGAACGGAAGTGCTCCGGCAGCCACACAGCCCAGCGATTATACGGGGGACGGTGGTACGCTGACCTTTACCGGGGGCTCTGATAAATCGAAGACCATTTCCATCGTTGTCAAGGGTGAAACAAAAGTTGAACAGAACGAAACATTTAAAGTTGTTCTGAGCGCGATCAGTACTGCGGGCAAAAATATCACGATCAGCGACAATACGGGAGTCGGCACAATATTAAATGACGATGGTGCTTCATTTTCCATCAACGACGTCAGCATATCCGAAGGCAATTCGGGTACGCAGGCATTGACATTCACCGCTACCCTGAGCGAAGATATTGAGACTTTAAACCCGGTCACGATTGATTATACCACCACGGATGCAACGGCAACAACGGCAGATGCGGACTATGTGGTGAAATCGGGAACGCTGAGCTTCACAGGGACCAGGGGCGAAACGAAAACGGTGTCGGTCACCGTCAACGGAGATCAGAAGATTGAGATGAATGAGACCTTCAACGTGGTGCTCAGCAACATTCTGTGTTCAGGAC